>NZ_JBPBFH010000014.1:0-59289 GCF_050896295.1 Neisseria sp. SLRRB23 | reverse complement strand
AGTTGCGGACCTTTGCGGCTGCGCAAGTCTTTCAATACGTCAACCAGATGCTCGACGTTATGACCGTCCACGGGGCCGGTGTAGCGGAAGCCGAAGTTTTCAAACAAAGACAGCGACTGCCTTGCGTGTTCGGCCTCGCCCGCCAGCGTTTTGATTTTGTGTTCGACTTTTTGGGCGAGCTCCATCGCGCCGGGCAGCTTGTCTAAAACCTTGCTCGATTGGGCTTTGATGGTGCTCAACAGGCCGCGCATATCGCGTACGACGTTGCTGGCAAGGTATTTCGGCAGCGCGCCGACGTTGGGGGAAATCGACATTTCGTTGTCGTTAAGGATGACCAGCAGGTTCACGTCCATGTCGCCCGCGCAGTTCAAGGCTTCAAACGCCTGACCCGCCGTCATCGCGCCGTCGCCGATGATGGCGACGCTGCGGCGGTCGCTGCCCAAGAGTTTGTCTGCCGCCGCCATGCCCAACGCCGCGCCGATGGAGGTGGAGGAATGCCCTACGCCAAACGCGTCGTAGTCGGATTCGCTGCGCTTGGGGAAGCCCGCCAAACCACCGTAGCGGCGCATGGTATGCATCTGGTTTTTGCGTCCGGTTAGGATTTTGTGCGGGTAGCTTTGGTGTCCGACATCCCACACCAGCTTGTCTTCGGGCGTGTCGTACACATAGTGCAGGGCGATGGTCAGTTCGACCGCACCCAGATTGCTGGCGAAATGCCCGCCGGTCTGCCCGACAGATTCCAGCAGAAACTCTCGCAACTCGGCGGCGACTTGGGGCAACTGTTTTTTGTCCAGGCGGCGCAAATCTTGCGGGCTGTCAATCAGGTCGAGTAGGGGGCTTGGGTTCATGGTGTGTCTTTTTTATATCGTCCGAGTGCAACGGCTAATTATATATCAAGCACGCGGGGCTGACGGCTGATTTTGTCCGGGATTATTTTTCCTGCCGTTTGGCGCGCGGATGAGCTTCGTCATACAGGCGGGCGATGTGGTCGAAATCGAGTTTGGTGTAAATCTGCGTGGTTGAAAGGCTGCTGTGCCCGAGCAGCTCCTGTACCGCCCTGATGTCGCGCGAGGACTGCAACAGATGGCTGGCGTAGCTGTGCCTCATCATGTGCGGGGAAATGTGCCTGCCGTCGCCGTTTTGCGCCGCCCATGATTCGAGGCGTTTTTGGATTTGGCGTTGGCTCAGGCGCGTACCGTTCCTGCCGGTAAACAGGGCTTTGCCGTCCGATGCCGTCTGACGCAGCGACAAATAGTTTTTCAAGGCTTCCACGCTTTTGCCGGTCAGCGGAACCTGGCGTTGTTTTCTTCCTTTGCCGGTTACGCGCACCCAGCCTTCGTCCAACCACACATCGCCTGTATCCAGGCCGTGTATCTCGCTCAGGCGCAAACCGCTGCCGTACATCAGTTCGAACAGTGCGTGGTCGCGCAACGCCAATGCGTCGCCGTCATCTACAGGCAGGTCGAGCATCTGGTTCAAACATTCCTGAGGCAGTGCTTTCGGGATACGTTCCGGCTGTTTCGGTGGTTTGATATCGACAGTCGGGTCGGCGTGCATCAGGCCGCGCTTTACCAGCCAAACGCAATACTGCCGCCAAGACGAAAGCTTGCGAGCCAGCGTCCGCGCATTTAAACCGCGCTGCGACAGCCGCCGCAACGCCGCCGTAAAATCGCGGCGCGACAAGTCCTGCGGCACACCGCCTTCAGCTTCAGACGGCATTTGTGCCAACAGCGCAAACAGTTCTTCCAAATCGCGCCGGTATGCGGCAACCGTATGCTCCGATTTGCCCTCGCGCACGATATTTTCCAAATAAGCGTCCAAGTATGCCGCAAGTCCGTCCAAACCCATTCCCACACCTAAAATAACATTAGAAACATTATCATAAATCGGAATATCCGAATCCCGAAACGTCAAAACCCGACAAACCTGCATACTGGTATCGTTAATATAAAATCAATGAGCCGTTTATGGTTTTTTGCCGTAAAAAACATTATAATCCGCCTTATTTACCTATTGCCCAAGGAGACACAAATGGCACTCGTATCCATGCGCCAACTGCTTGATCATGCTGCCGAAAACAGCTACGGCCTGCCCGCGTTCAACGTCAACAACCTCGAACAAATGCGCGCCATTATGGAGGCTGCAGACCAAGTCAACGCGCCCGTCATCGTACAGGCGAGCGCAGGTGCGCGCAAATATGCGGGTGCGCCGTTTTTACGCCACCTGATTCTGGCGGCTGTCGAAGAATTTCCGCACATCCCCGTCGTCATGCACCAAGACCACGGCGCATCGCCCGACGTGTGCCAACGCTCCATCCAACTGGGCTTCTCCTCCGTGATGATGGACGGCTCGCTGATGGAAGACGGCAAAACCCCTTCTTCTTATGAATACAACGTCAACGCCACACGTACCGTCGTTAATTTCTCCCACGCTTGCGGCGTATCCGTTGAAGGCGAAATCGGCGTATTGGGCAACCTCGAAACCGGCGAAGCAGGCGAAGAAGACGGCGTGGGTGCGGCAGGAAAACTCTCACACGACCAAATGCTGACCAGCGTTGAAGATGCCGTACGTTTCGTTAAAGATACCGGCGTTGACGCATTGGCTATTGCCGTCGGTACCAGCCACGGCGCGTACAAATTCACCCGTCCGCCCACAGGCGACGTATTGCGTATCGACCGCATCAAAGAAATCCACCAAGCCCTGCCCAATACACACATCGTGATGCACGGCTCCAGCTCCGTTCCGCAAGAATGGCTGAAAGTCATCAACGAATACGGCGGCAATATCGGCGAAACCTACGGCGTGCCGGTTGAAGAAATCGTCGAAGGCATCAAACACGGCGTGCGCAAAGTCAACATCGATACCGACCTGCGCCTTGCTTCCACCGGCGCGGTACGCCGCTACCTTGCCGAAAACCCGTCCGACTTCGACCCACGCAAATACCTGAGCAAAACCATTGAAGCGATGAAACAAATCTGCCTCGACCGCTACCTCGCGTTCGGCTGCGAAGGTCAGGCAGGCAAAATCAAACCGGTTTCCTTGGAAAAAATGGCAAGCCGTTATGCCAAGGGCGAATTGAACCAAATCGTCAAATAACAGGTTGCCTGTAAACAAAATGCCGTCTGAACCGTTGTTCGGACGGCATTTGATTTTTGCTTCTCTGACCTGCCTCATTGATGCAGTATGCAAAAAAAGATACCATAACCAAAACGTTTATATATTATCTATTCTGCGTATGACTAGGAGCAAACCTGTGAACCGAACTACCTTCTGCTGCCTTTCTCTGACCGCCGCCCTGATTCTGACCGCCTGCAGCAGCGGAGGCGGTGGAAGCGGAGGCGGCGGTGTCGCCGCCGACATCGGCACGGGGCTTGCCGATGCACTAACTGCGCCGCTCGACTATAAAGACAAAGGTTTGTAGTCTTTGACGCTGGATCAGTCCGTCAGGAAAAACGAGAAACTGAAGCTGGCGGCACAAGGTGCGGAAAAAACTTATGGAAACGGCGACAGCCTCAACACAGGCAAACTGAAGAACGACAAAATCAGCCGCTTCGACTTTATCCGTCAAATCGAAGTGGACGGGCAGCTCATTACCTTGGAGAGCGGAGAGTTCCAAGTGTACAAACAAAGCCATTCCGCCTTAACCGCCCTTCAGACTGAGCAAGTACAAGACTCGGAGCATTCCGAGAAGATGGTTGCGAAACGCCAGTTCAGAATCGGCGACATAGCGGGCGAGCATACATCTTTTGACAAGCTTCCCGAAAGCGGCAGTGCGACATATCGCGGGACGGCGTTCGGTTCAGACGATGCTGGCGGAAAACTGACCTATACTATAGATTTCGCCGTCAAACAGGGACACGGCAAAATCGAACATTTGAAATCGCCCGAACTCAATGTCGAGCTTGCCACCGCCTATATCAAGCCGGATGAAAAACACCATGCCGTCATCAGCGGTTCCGTCCTTTACAACCAAGACGAGAAAGGCAGTTACTCCCTCGGTATCTTTGGCGGGCAAGCCCAGGAAGTTGCCGGCAGCGCGGAAGTGGAAACCGCAAACGGCATACACCATATCGGCCTTGCCGCCAAGCAGTAACCATTGTGAAAATGCCGTCCGAACACGATAATTTACCGTTCGGACGGCATTTTTGCGCCATACCGCCCTAGGACACGACGGCACGGCAGGCAAGCCGGTTTCTCTATATAATGCCGTCTGAACCAACGAGAGAATGCCATGCAAGCTGATTTTAACCGCCCCGTCCTCGCCGTCGATACCGGAACTTCCTATTTGTCGCTCGCGCTGCGCGCCGACGGCGAAACCCGTCTGTTCCATCAGGAGGCCGGCAGCCGCCAGTCCGCACTGATTCTGCCGGAAATCCGCACCCTGTTCCGTGATGCAGACATTACCGCCGCTGATTTGGGGGCGATTGTTTATGCGAAAGGCCCTGGCGCGTTTACGGGACTGCGTATCGGCATTGGCGTGGCGCAAGGTTTGGCAACGCCGTTTGATACCCCTTTAATCGGCGTACCCTCGCTCGCTGCCGCCGCCTCGCTGCCGCCGCCGCAAAGCTGCATCCTTGCCGCTATGGACGCTCGTATGGGCGAAGTGTTTTATGCATGGTTCGATACGCTGAACTGCCGCCGTTTGAGCGATTATCAGGTCGGTCGGGCGGCAGACATCCGGCTGCCGGAAGGATGCGCCTTTTCAGACGGCATCGGCAATGCGTTCGCGCTGGAAAACCGTCCGCCCTTCTCAGGCAAACCCGATATGCCGACCGCTGCCGACTTCCTCAATCTGGCGGCGGATGGCGGTTTTCCCGCCGTCGCTGCGGCACACGCCGAGCTGCTCTACGTCCGCAACAAAATCGCCCTGACCGCCAAAGAACAGGCGGAACGGAGGGCGCGTCCGTGAACATCCGCCGCCCCTCACCGTCCGACTGCGCCGCACTCGCCGCGCTCGATGCCGTCTGCAACCCGTCCGCGTGGACGCAACGCCAATTTGAGTCCGCACTGGTTTCGCCGTCCGAAGAGGTTTTCCTTGCGGAAAAAGACGGCGGGATTGCCGCCTTTATCGTTTGGCAGAACCTGCCCGACGAATCCGAACTGCACCTGATTGCCACCGCGCCCGAATGCCGCCGCCGGGGTGTTGCGTCCGCCCTGCTCGAATATTGGTACGCACACCTGCCCGAAGGCACGCAACGCCTGCTGCTCGAAGTCCGCGCAGGCAACTCCGCCGCGCAGGCACTGTACGCGGCGCACGGCTTCAGCATTGCGGGCAGGCGGAAAAACTATTACCGTACAGCCGACGGTAAAACCGAAGATGCCGTCTTGATGGAGAAAATATGTTAAGCGCGCGCTACCTCCACCTGCACGAAGCCTTGGGTTTGGGCCCGATGTGGTTGAAGCGGGGAGCCGTTGTCCTGCCGTCAGCAACATTACCGGAAAGCCCGACACAAATCCGCCCGCAAAAGCAAACCGTCCTCAGCATTCCGCAGCGTCCGTCCGAACAGCATACCGGTCAGACACGGCTCGACACGATGAAAGCGTTGGAAACCGCCGCCGTACATACGCGCAAACCCGCGCCTGAAACCGAAACGCCTCTGCCCGACCTTTCAGACGGCATCGCCCCCGTTCCCGCCGCTTCGGGCATCACCAAGCTTGCCGTCGTCAGCCTTTGCCCGCCGATCGAGGATGCGGTTTACGGGCAACTGTTCCACGGCAAAGCGGGTGTCCTGCTCGACAATATCCTCAAAGCCGTAGGACTCGGCTCCGAATACGTCCACAAAACCTGTTGGGTGAAAACCGCCGCCGTCGGCAACCCGATGCCGTCTGAACAGGCCGTCGCGGATGCGCTGGGTCAAATCGCCAGGGAACTCGACGGCTGCCGCGCCCCCGCTGTCCTTTTCCTCGGGCAGGCTTTTGTCCAGCCTGAACGGCAAACGATGATTGAAACTTTGTGCGGCAGCCGTCCCTTCTTCATCATCGATCATCCCGCCCGGCTTTTACGCCAACCCGAACTTAAAGCCCGAAACTGGCAGGTGTTGAAACAGTTGAAACGCGCCTTGCAGGCAGGCGGCAGTTGAAGCAGGCCGCACGGGGCGGTAGAATCACAACTGCATCGCAATACCTGACAGAAAGCAAAAAATGACCGATTTCCGCCAAGATTTCCTTAAATTCTCCCTCGCCCAAAACGTCTTAAAATTCGGCGAATTTACCACCAAGGCAGGACGGCAGTCGCCCTATTTCTTCAATGCCGGTCTCTTTAACGACGGTTTGTCCACGCTGCAACTGGCAAAATTCTATGCACAATCCATCATTGAAAGCGGCATCCAATTCGATATGCTGTTCGGCCCCGCCTACAAAGGCATTATTTTGGCGGCGGCAACTGCGATGATGCTGGCGGAAAAAGGCGTAAACGTCCCGTTTGCCTACAACCGCAAAGAAGCCAAAGACCACGGCGAAGGCGGCGTGTTGGTCGGTGCGCCGCTTAAAGGCCGCGTGCTGATTATCGACGACGTGATTTCCGCCGGAACATCCGTGCGCGAATCGATCAAGCTGATTGAAGCGGAGGGCGCAACCCCCGCCGGTGTCGCCATCGCGCTCGACCGTATGGAAAAAGGCACGGGTGAATTGTCCGCCGTTCAGGAAGTGGAAAAACAATACGGACTGCCCGTCGTTCCCATCGCCAACCTGAACGACCTCTTCACACTGCTGCAAAACAACCCCGAATTCGGACAGTTCCTTGAACCCGTCCGAGCCTACCGTCGGCAGTACGGCGTAGAATAAAAACAAAGCATATGCCGTCTGAACCGCCTTACGCCTCAGACGGCATCAAACCTGACACACACGAGGAAATACCATGCCCGCCTGTTTCTGCCCCCACTGCAAAACCCGTCTCTGGGTCAAAGAAACCCAGCTCAATGTTGCCCAAGGCTTCGTCGTCTGCCAAAAATGCGAAGGGATGTTTAAAGCCAAAGACCATCTGGCAAGCACGAAAGAGCCTATATTCAACGATTTGCCCGAGGCTGTTTCGGATGTCAAACTCGTTCACCGTATCGGCACGCACGCCATTGGCAAGAAACAGATTTCCCGCGACGAAATCGCCGATATCCTCAACGGCGGTACAACCCTGCACGATACGCCGCCTGTGCCTGCTGCCGCCCCTGCCGCCGCACCGCAGGTTGCCGTACCACCGCCCGCCCGTCAGGAAGGGTTCAACTGGACTATTGCAGCCCTGTTTGCCTTTATCGTCCTCATCATGCAGCTTTTCTATCTCACGCTCTTATAAAAATGCCATGCCGTTTGAACGCTGCTTCAGACGGCATATCGTTTAAATCTTTGCAGGTCGGGAATTAAAAACAGACATTTTCAAACCTGCCGCCTATCGGGCGAACAAGACCTCATCCCATCCTGAACTGCCTTCGTCATCATCTGCCTGAATTTCCGATATAATCCGCCTTCTACTGTTCAGACGGCATATTGATGAAATCCTACCCTGATACCTATCTCCATTTCGAAAACCTCGAATCTCCCGAAACGCAAAACTTTGCTGCCGAAGCGAATGCCGAAACGCGTGCGCGCTTTTTGAACAACGACAAAGCGCGCGCATTGTCCGACGGCATTTTGGCGCAGTTGCAGGACACGCGGCAGATTCCGTTTTGTCAGGAACACCGCGCGCGGATGTACCATTTCCATCAGGATGCGGAATATCCGAAGGGCGTGTACCGCGTGTGTACGGCGGCGACCTACCGTTCGGGCTATCCTGAGTGGAAAATCCTGTTTTCGGTGGCGGATTTCGACGAGCTGCTCGGCGACGATGTGTATTTGGGCGGCGTGTCGCACTTGGTGGAAAAGCCCAACCGCGCGTTGTTGACTTTGAGCAAATCAGGCGGCGATACGGCGTACACGCTGGAAGTGGATTTGGAAGCAGGGGAGTTGGTAGAAGGCGGTTTTCACTTTCCAGCAGGCAAAAACCATGTGTCGTGGCGCGATGAAAACAGCGTGTGGGTGTGTCCGGCTTGGGACGAACGCCAGTTGACCCAATCGGGCTATCCGCGCGAAGTATGGCTGGTGGAACGCGGCAAGAGTTTCGAGGAAAGCCTGCCTGTGTACCAAATCGGCGAAGACGGGATGATGGTGAACGCGTGGCGTTATCTCGATCCGCAAGGTTCGCCGATTGATTTGATTGAAGCGTCGGACGGTTTTTACACCAAAACCTATTTGCAGGTGTCAGCCGAAGGCGAGGCGAAACCGTTAAACCTGCCCAACGATTGCGATGTGGTCGGCTATCTGGCGGGACATCTTTTGCTGACATTGCGCAAAGACTGGCACCGCGCGAACCAAAGCTATCCGAGCGGCGCATTGGTGGCAGTAAAATTAAACCGCGGCGAATTAGGCGTGGCGCAGCTTTTGTTTGCNCCCGATGAAACGCAGGCATTGGAAAGCGTGGAAACGACCAAGCGTTTTGTGGTGGCGAGCCTTNTGGAAAACGTACAAGGCCGTCTGAAAGCGTGGCGTTTTACCGACGGCAAATGGCAGGAAGCCGAACTGCCGCGCCTGCCCTCGGGCGCGCTGGAAATGACCGACCAGCCTTGGGGCGGCGACGTGGTTTACCTTGCCGCCAGCGATTTCACTACGCCGCTGACGCTGTTCGCGTTGGATTTGAACGTGATGGAACTGACCGTCATGCGCCGCCAGCCGCAGCAGTTTGTTTCAGACGGCATCGAAGTGCAGCAGTTTTGGACGACTTCAGCCGACGGCGAGCGCATTCCTTATTTCCACGTCGGCAAAAACGCCACGCCCGACACGCCGACCTTGGTTTATGCCTACGGCGGTTTCGGTGTACCCGAGCTGCCGCATTATCTGGGCAGCATCGGCAAATACTGGTTGGAAGAGGGCAATGCCTTTGTATTGGCAAACATCCGCGGCGGCGGAGAATTCGGCCCGCGCTGGCATCAGGCGGCGCAGGGAATCAGCAAACACAAAAGCGTTGATGATTTGCTTGCCGTCGTGCGTGATTTGTCCGAACGCGGCATGAGTTCGCCCGAACACATCGGCTTGCAGGGCGGCAGCAACGGCGGCCTGATTACCGCAGCCGCCTTCGTGCGCGAACCGCAAAGCATAGGCGCGCTGGTGTGCGAAGTGCCGCTGACCGACATGATCCGTTATCCGCTGCTGTCCGCCGGTTCAAGCTGGACGGACGAATACGGCAATCCGCAAAAATACGAAGTCTGCAAACGTTGGCTGGGCGAATTGTCGCCGTATCACAATCTTTCAGACGGCATCGATTATCCGCCTGTGCTCATTACCACCAGCCTCAGCGACGACCGCGTCCATCCTGCTCACGCGCTCAAGTTCTACGCCAAACTGCGCGAAACCTCCGCGCAATCGTGGCTTTACGCTCCCGACGGCGGCGGACACACCGGCAACGGCACGCAACGCGAATCCGCCGACGAAATGGCGTGTGTCTTATTGTTTCTAAAAGAATTTTTGGCATCATAAATCAAGACGGCATTCCGTACCGTATTTGATAAGGAATGCCGTCTGAAATATCCACCTCAATAACGCATCATATTGCCGTCAATCTCGGCCGCCCATGCATCGATGCCGCCCTGAAGGTTGTACAGGTTTTCAAACCCCGCATCGGCCAAATACATAGCCGTATGCAGGCTGCGGATACCGTGATGGCAATACACCACAAGCGGCACGCCGTCGTCCGGCAGTTCGTTCTGCCGTAGCGGAATCAGATTCATCGGGATATGTACCGCATCGGGCAGCGAACAAATCGCCGCTTCTTCATCCGTACGCACGTCCAACAAACAAAACATCCGTCCTTCGTCCATCCACGCCTTCAATTCCGCCGGCCCAAGTTGCACAATATCCATCGCAAAAACTCCAAAAAACCAAGCAAAATGCCGTCTGAAGCCCCAAACCCGCTTTCAGACGGCATGACCTGTCAACATCTTAAAAATCGAAACCGCCAAACGGATCGGCATCCTTATCGTCCAAATGCGCCACCAAAGTATCGAACAGTGCCTTCTCTTCAAACGTATCGCCTTGACGCGTAATCAAAAGCGCGCGCTGAACAGGCTTGCGTCCTACGATAACCACCATGCGTCCGCCATCTTTTAACTGTTCTTTCAACACTTCAGGCACAAGGTTTACCGCGCCGCCGACGTAAACCGCATCAAACGGCGCGCCTGCGGAAAGTTCGGTCAACCCGTTATTTTGCACATAATCAATGTTTTCCAAAGACAGGCCGTCCAAAACCGCTTTGGCGCGCTTTTGCTGTTCGGCATCGATATCGTCCGAAACCACTTTGCCCGCCAATTTTGCCAAGAGCGCGGTCGCATAGCCCGAACCCGTGCCGATTTCCAAAACTGTATCGTTTTTCGTCAGCTTCAAGCCCTGCGCCAGCCGCGCCACAACTTTCGGCTCCAGCATCTTATGCCCGTTGGCAAGCGGCAGTTCCATATCCGCATACGCCAAACCCTGCAAGGCCTCATTGACGAAAAGTTCGCGCGGAATCTCCTCCAATGCGTCCAACACATCAAAATCCAATACATCCCAAGGCCTAACCTGCTGCTCGACCATGTTGAAGCGCGCTTTATCAAAATCCATTTTATGCTCCGTCAAGTACCTGTTTTACTCATGACATACATTATAAAACCTCAATAAGCACATCGCCAATCTTCAGACGGCATTACACAAACCGGAAACGAAATAAATCATTCATATCTGCTCCCGTTATTGCTAAGCCACCGCATATCTACTAAACTGCACGTCAACTTTGCATACACGCGGTCAAACAGCAGGGAGCAGACAAGATGTATCACGAAATCGGAATGTGGGATCAGAAATGGGTCATCGGCAACTGGAAAATGAACGGCCGACTCCAAAACAACAATGCACTCATGCACCGCTTCCGCATCATGCCCACCGCCGAACGCGTCCTGATCGGACTCGCAGCGCCGACCGTTTACCTGCTGCAACTGCACAACGCCATGCAGATTGTTCTCAATAACCGTATCCTTACTTGCGCCCAAGATGTCAGCCGCTTCCCCGGCAATGGCGCATATACCGGCGAAGTGTCCGCAGAAATGCTTGCCGATATCGGCACCGACATCGTCCTTATCGGACACTCCGAACGCAGCCTTTATTTTGGCGAGAAAAACGAAATCCAACGCCGCAAAATGGAAAACGTCCTTAACGCCGGACTTATTCCCCTTTTATGCGTCGGCGAAAGCTTGGAAGAACGCGAAGCCGGTAAAGAACACGAAGTCATCGCCCACCAGCTTTCCATCCTGCAAGGTTTGAACACCAAAAACATCGCCGTTGCCTACGAACCGGTATGGGCAATCGGTACCGGCAAAGTCGCCACCGTAGAACAAATTGCCGACATGCATGCATTCATCTACAAAGAAATCTTGTCTTTGTGCGGAAGCGATGTTAAAATCCGCGCTCTTTACGGCGGAAGTGTGAAAGCGGATAACGCAGCCGACATCTTTGCAGTACCTCATGTAGACGGCGCATTGGTTGGCGGCGCGTCATTATCATATGATTCATTTGCCGCCATTATCAACGCAGCATAAGCCTCGTAGAAAAATATGGAAGCTTTTAAAACCCTTATCTGGATTATTAATATTATTTCCGCCTTGGCCGTCATCGTGTTAGTATTGCTGCAGCACGGTAAAGGGGCGGATGCGGGTGCCACCTTCGGGTCAGGCAGCGGCAGCGCGCAAGGCGTATTCGGCTCTGCGGGCAAGGCCAACTTCCTCAGCCGATCTACTGCGTTGGCAGCAACCTTTTTCTTTGCAACCTGCATGGCTATGGTGTATATTCACACCCACACGACAAAACATGGTTTGGACTTCAGCAGCGTACAACAAACGCAACAGGCTCCCAAACCGGCAGTTCCTGTTAAAAACAATACCGAACCTGCTGCACCTGTTCCTCGGCAGCAGTAAATAAAAGTAATTCAAATGCCGACATGGTGAAATTGGTAGACACGCTATCTTGAGGGGGTAGTGGCCGTAGGCTGTGCGAGTTCAAATCTCGCTGTCGGCACCAACACACGAAAACGCTTAGAAATTCTAAGCGTTTTTTTCGTTTAATCCTGTCTAATGCCGTCAACCAAGCCTAATAAATACAAGGCTTTCAGACTGGTTACTATCCTATCATCCTCTTTCTGACTGTCCAACTCCGTCTAATTCATATTAATTGAAGCAACCAAAATTAGGGGGTATGTTTTCGGGGGTATCTAAAAATACCCTCGAAAACGTACCCCAGCTATGCCGCTGAACGATCGTCAAATCAAAAACGCCAAACCCGCCGAAAAACCGTTTAATCTGAATGACGGCAAGGGCTTGTATCTGTATATCAATACGAGCGGCGGGAAGTTATGGCGGTTTGATTTTTCGCATAACGGAAAACGTAAAACGCTTTTAATCGGCAAATATCCAACCGTATCACCGGCAGCAGTCTTCTTTACTGAATGATGTTTTTGAAACAATTGTTTGTCGACAATATATCGAAAGCCTAATCTGTTCAAAGGCGATATGCCATACGGATTTTGCAATATTCTAAAATATAAGTTTTTCCTGTTGTCGATTTCAGACGGCCTTCCGATTTCTTAGAACTTGGAATCAGGAATTTTGCAGGGGCGTGGGTGGGCGGTTTGGTATTTCTTCTGTCTGCAGAGTGGTCAGTTTTGCAGTCAGGATGTTGAGCAGGATACCGTAGGCAGGCAGGAAAAATAGGGTACAGATGGTGAGTTTGAACAGGTAATCGACAAAAGCGATGCCCTGCCAGTTTGCCGCCATAAATTCATCGCTGCTTGCGTAAAAGGCAACGGCAAAAAATACTAACGTGTCCAGTGCATTGCCGATGACGGTTGATGCGGTCGGGGCAATCCACCACGCTTTCAGACGACGTAATTTGTTGAACACAAAAATATCAAGGATTTGTCCGAGCGCGTAGGCGGCAAAACTGGCTAAGGCGATGCGTCCGACAAAGGTGTTGAATTCGGATAGTGCGCCGAAGCCTGTCCAACTGCCGTTGTGGAACAAAACGGAAAAGACGTAGGAAAGCAAAAGGGCGGGGAACATCACCCAAAAGATAATCCGCCGTGCCAAGTGCGAACCGAAAATGCGGACGGTCAGGTCGGTGGCGAGGAAGATGAAGGGGAAGGAAAACGCACCCCAAGTGGTGTGGATGCCGAAAATTTGGAAGGGGAACTGCACCAGATAGTTGCTGGCGGCGATGATGAGGATATGGAAAAGCACCAGCCAGAAGAGTGCCTTCTGTTGCTGTGCGGCAGTAAATGCGTACATAAAAATCTTTCGGAAAGGCGTTCAGACGGCATATCGTATCGAAGGAATGCCGTCTGAAATATGGGAAGGATGGTTTATTGTGCGTCGTGCTCAAACAGGCGTTTACGCGCCAATGTTTCGAACTCGGTGCCTGCTTTGCCGTAATTGGCAAAAGGATGAATGGCGATGCCGCCGCGCGGTGTGAACTCGCCGAATACTTCGATGTATTTCGGATCCATCAGGGCAATGAGGTCTTTCATGATGATGTTGACGCAGTCTTCATGAAAATCGCCGTGGTTGCGGAAGCTGAAGAGGTAGAGTTTTAGGGATTTGCTTTCCACCATTTTGATGTGCGGAATGTAGCGGATGTAGATGGTGGCGAAGTCGGGCTGGCCGGTCATGGGGCAGAGGCTGGTGAACTCGGGGCAGACGAATTTGACGAAATAGTCGTTGTCGGGATGTTTGTTGTCGAATGCTTCGAGAATTTCAGGCGCGTAGCCGATCGGATATTGGGTTTTTTGATTACCCAAAAGCGAGATGCCTTGCAGCTCTTCGGTATTGCGGGACATAGGGTTTCCTTAGTTTTTTAGTGTGGGAGGTTTTCGAACCACGGGCGGCGATTGTAATATAAGTGGCGGTATCTGTGTAGTTTTCTTCAGACGGCATGGTTTGGACGGCGGCGTTTTCCGTGTCATATATAGTGGATTAACTTTAAACCAGTACGGCGTTGCCTCGCCTTAGCTCAAAGAGAACGATTCTCTAAGGTGCTGAAGCACCAAGTGAATCGGTTCCGTACTATTTGTACTGTCTGCGGCTTCGTCGCCTTGTCCTGATTTTTGTTAATCCACTATATAAACGAAATATATTTTCAGTTTTGCCGCCTGAAGCATTGTTTTTTGAATATTGCATCTAAAATACTGACTTGATTGCGTTATTGCGCGGATATAGAATCTGCCTCCTATTGAAAGAACATTGTTTATATGAAATCAGGAAATTTGGAACCCAATCTTATGGATACGCACACGGACGAAACAAAACTTCAAAACACGCAAGCCAAACGCAAACGCCGCCTGACGGCATTGACGCTGCTGTTCGCGCTTGCCGCCGTAGCCGCCGGGTCGGCGTTTTTTTTATGGTGGCAGCACGAAGAGGAAACGGAAGACGCTTATGTTGTCGGACGCGTGGTTCAGATTACGCCGCAAACGGGCGGTATGGTGCGGAAGGTGTTGCATGATGATACGGATGTTGTGAAGAAAGGCGATGTGTTGGCCGTATTGGACGANGGCAATTATGTGTTGGCGTATGAACGGGCAAAAAACGAGCTGATTCAGGCGGTGCGGCAAAACCGCCAGCAAAATGCCGCCACTTCGCAGGCGGGGGCGCAGGTTGCCTTGCGCCGTGCGGATTTGGCGCGCGCGCAGGATGATTTGCGCCGCCGGTCCGCTTTGGCGGAATCGGGTGCGGTGTCCGCCGAAGAGCTGGCACATGCCCGTGCGGCAGTGTCTCAGGCTCAGGCGGCAGTTAAGGCGGCTTTGGCGGAAGAGTCTTCGGCGCGTGCGGCTTTGGGTGGTCAGGTCGCTTTGCGCGAACAGCCGGCGGTTCAGACGGCAGTCAGCAGGTTGAAAGATGCGTGGTTGAACCTTCAGCGGACGCAAATCCGCGCGCCGGTGGACGGTCAGGTGGCAAAGCGTTCGGTACAGGTTGGACAGCAGGTGGCGGCCGGTGCGCCACTGATGGCGGTGGTGCCGTTGTCGGATGTGTGGGTTGATGCCAATTTTAAAGAGACGCAGTTGCGGCATATGAAAATCGGACAGCCTGCCGAGCTGGTGTCCGATTTATACGGTAAACAAATTGTTTATCGCGGCAGGGTGGCAGGGTTTTCGGCAGGTACGGGCAGCGCGTTTTCGCTGATTCCGGCGCAAAATGCCACGGGTAACTGGATTAAAGTGGTGCAGCGTGTCCCTGTCCGTATCGAATTGAACCGTGAAGATGTAGACAGGCATCCGTTGCGCATCGGTTTGTCGATGACGGTAAAAGTGGATATTTCCGCCGCAGGTGCGCCTATTTCAAAAACGCCGGATGCCGTGTTGCCGGAAACTGAAGGCACGGATTGGTCGGAAGCCGACAGGCTGGTGGACGAAATTCTTGAGCAATACGCGCATTGATGCCGTCTGAAACGGAGGACACAATGGATTATCCACCGCTTAAAGGTGCGGCATTGGTATGGCTTACGCTGTCTTTGGGACTTGCCGTATTTATGGAAGTTTTAGATACGACTATCGCCAATGTCGCCGTTCCCGTTATCGCCGGCAACCTCGGTGCGGCAACCACTCAGGGGACGTGGGTCATTACTTCTTTTGCTGTGGCAAACGCCGTTTCCGTGCCGTTAACGGGATTTTTGGCAAAACGTATCGGCGAGGTCAAATTGTTTACCGCCGTCGCCGTCGGTTTCGTCGTCACATCGTGGCTGTGCGGCATTGCGCCCAACCTTCAGTCGCTGGTTGTTTTCCGCATTTTGCAGGGCTTTATCGCCGGGCCGCTGATTCCCCTGTCGCAAAGCCTGTTAATGGCATCCTATCCGCCCGCAAAACGGACGCTGGCACTGGCATTGTGGGCAATGACCGTCGTTGTCGCCCCTGTTCTCGGGCCGATACTCGGCGGTTGGATTTCCGGAAACTGGCATTGGGGTTGGATTTTCTTCATTAATATCCCTATCGGTATCATATCGGCATGGATTACATGGAAACATTTGAAATATCGGGAAACGGAAACCGTTAAAATGCCGACCGACTATGTCGGGCTTACATTGATGGTAGTCGGTATCGGCGCGTTACAGATGATGCTGGACAGGGGTAAGGAACTCGACTGGTTCGCCTCTGGAGAAATCATTACCTTGGGCGTAGTCGCACTGGTGTGCTTGTCGTATTTTATTGTTTGGGAATTGGGAGAAAAATATCCGATTGTCGATTTATCGCTGTTTAAAGATCGGAATTTTACCGTCGGCGTAATTGCCACCTCGTTGGGTTTTATGGTGTATATGGGGACGCTGACCCTGCTGCCGTTAGTGTTGCAGACCAACCTGGGCTATACCTCCACGTGGGCAGGGCTTGCCGCCGCGCCCGTCGGCATCCTTCCTGTTTTCCTGTCACCCATTATCGGCAGATTCGGCAACAAGGCCGATATGCGCCTGCTCGTAACTGCCAGCTTCCTGACCTTTGCCTTTACTTTCTATTGGCGTACGGATTTTTATGCCGATATGGATATTGGCAACGTCATCTGGCCTCAGTTTTGGCAAGGTGTCGGTGTTGCCATGTTTTTTCTGCCGCTGACGACCATCACCTTGTCACACATGAAGGGAGGGCAGATTGCCGCTGCCAGCAGCTTGTCGAACTTCTTGCGCGTGCTTATGGGCGGTGTCGGCGTATCATTCGTCAGTACCCTGTGGGAACGGCGCGAAGCGTTGCACCACACACGCTTTGCCGAACACATCACGCCATATTCCGCGACATTGCATGAAACGGCCGTTCATTTGTCCCAGCACGGCGTTTCCGACATTCAAACCGCAGGTATTATCAACAATACCATTACCCAGCAGGGTTTCATTATCGGCTCGAACGAAATCTTTATGGCAGGCAGCTTGTTATTCATTATCATGATACCCGTCATATGGCTGGCAAAACCGCCGTTCCACAATAATGGAGGGGGAGGACATTAATACTCCCTGCCTCGACTAAAATGCCGTCTGAAAATACATGTGGAAACATGTTCGGACAGTATTTTAGAATGCAGGCATCTGTGAAATCCGCTATAATCGCATTCCGTCTGTTTCGTATCGGCAAACGTTTCCCGAATGCAACAATCGGCAGGATAATTCGCGTAAAACAGCCGTTTTTCTCTAAAACACTTGAACTAACACTGTTTTTCGTGGTATAAATCACGTTTTACTATTTTAGAAGTTTGGAGACTGACCATGGCACGAGTTTGCAAAGTGACCGGTAAGCGCCCGATGTCTGGCAACAACGTATCACACGCCAACAACAAAACCAAACGTCGTTTTTTGCCTAACTTGCAATCACGTCGTTTTTGGGTAGAAAGTGAAAACCGCTGGGTTCGCCTGCGCGTTTCTAACGCTGCATTGCGTACCATCGACAAAGTAGGCATTGATGTCGTATTGGCTGATTTGCGTGCTCGCGGTGAAGCTTAATTTAAACCCTTAGTTAAGGATTACTGCAATGCGCGATAAAATCAAACTGGAATCCAGTGCAGGTACTGGTCACTTCTACACCACTACCAAAAACAAACGCACTATGCCCGGCAAATTGGAAATCAAAAAATTTGATCCGGTTGCCCGCAAACACGTAGTGTATAAAGAAACTAAACTGAAATAATTTCCGTTTGGCAAACAAAGCCTCCGATTGTTCGGAGGCTTTGTTTTTAAGTATTGTAAATTTCTTATTTTCAGTCGGTGTCAGATGATATTGTGTAATCAGTCAACTTATACAGGGTAATGGATTTGTCTGTCGAACTTGAACGGCAATATAGCAGGCAGTCAAATAAAATGCCGTCTGAACATGTTTCAGACGGCATTTTTTATATGATTTTAACCGGTCAGTTGTTTGGTGATCAGTTTCTTCAGCGGCGGGAAATTGTTGCTGGCACGCAATACCAAGCTGCGCAACAGTTTTGCCGGTGCGGTCTCATTGGTAAACAGTTTCAGCATCATATTGGTTCCGTGATAAAGCGGCTGGGCATGCAGCATATGTTTGTTACTGTATTTTTCCAATAAGGAAGCCGCGCCGATGTCCTGACCGCGCTGTTCGGCTTCGAGTATCAGTTTGGCCAGAATATCTGCGCTGGACAGACCCAAGTTGAAACCGTGTGCGGTAACGGGGTGCATACCGACCGCCGCATCGCCGATCAGCGCGCTGCGTTTGCCGTAGAAACGTTTGGCAATCATGCCGACAAGGGGGTAATGGTGGATGCTGCTGACCAGTTCCATGTCGCCGAGCCTACCCTTGAGTTGTTCTTTTACGCTTGCGGCCAATTCTTCAGGCGAAAGGTTTTGAACGCTGTTGATTTTATCGGTATCGACGGTAATGACGGTATTGGTTAGGTGCTCTTCTAATGGCAGCAGTGCGATGGTGCGCCCGTAATGGAAGCATTCGTAAGCGGTATGCTGGTTGGAAAGAGTATGCTTCATGCGGCAGACGAACATGGTTCGGCTGTAGTCGTGCATATCTGAAGAAATGCCGAGTTGACGGCGGGTTTGTGAGAAACGGCTGTCTGCTGCCAAAAGGAGACGCGCGGTCAGAATGTCTCCATTTTCCAAAAAGACTTGCGCTTCATTATCAGATGTTTTGACTTCTTTAACGGCCGTATCGGTCAGAATGGTAATGTTGTCGAGTTGGGATACGACTTCGTAGGCGGCGCGTCGGATATTGTGGTTGGAAATCAAATAACCCAAACAGTCGGCAGGTTCGCCGCGCGCTTCAGTCGGTTGGGGAAAGTGGAGCTGGTAGTCGGAACGTCCGTTCAGTACTTTGGCATCGCGCAAAGGGTAGATTTCGTTTTCGGGAATTTTGTCCCACATACCCAGACGCTGCATGATTTCGCGGGAAAAATGGGTCAGGGCGATTTCGCGTCCGTCATATGGAGGATTTTGCAGAACAGTCAGTGGGCTGCGTTCGATCAGGGTAACTTTCAAACCGCTGCCGGCAAGTTCGGCTGCAAAACTTAAACCCGCCGGGCCTGCGCCGACGACGAGGATGTCGCTGTGTAAACTCATAAAATATCCTTTGCATAGGCGGATGCCGATGATTTCAGACGGCATTTGTAAGGGTTTGAATGCCGTTTGAACTATCTGTAACAGATAGGCGATTATATCAAAACCCACTGTTGAAGAAATATGCAGGGGAGGGTGTATGCGGATTTTTACTTTCAGCTTAATGTGTATCAAATCGGGTGTGGGGTATGTATAGTGGATTAAATTTAAACCAGTACGGCGTTGCCTCGCCTTGCTGTACTATTTGTACTGTCTGCGGCTTCGTCGCCTTGTCCTGATTTAAATTTAATCCACTATAAAAAGCCGCATCGTGAAAAGATGCGGCTTCAGGTATCGGTTGGATTATTCTTCAGAACCGGTGTAAGGACGGATGCTGACAGTTTTACGGTTCAGCGCGCCTTTGGTTTTGAATTCGACATAACCGTCAACTTTGGCGAACAAAGTGTGGTCTTTGCCCATGCCTACGTTGTCGCCTGCGTGGAATTTGGTACCGCGTTGGCGTACGATGATGGAACCTGCGGGAATCAGCTCGTTGCCGTAGGCTTTAACGCCCAAGCGTTTGGCTTCTGAATCGCGACCGTTGCGGGTGCTGCCGCCTGCTTTTTTACTTGCCATTTGTAATGCTCCTAAGTTTTAAGGTTAGGCGATTGCCACGATTTCGATTTGGGTGAAATTTTGGCGGTGGCCTTGGCGTTTTTGGTAGTGTTTGCGGCGGCGCATTTTGAAGATGCGGACTTTTTCGCCACGACCGTGTGCCACTACTTTAGCCGTTACTTTTGCACCTTCGATAAAAGGTGCGCCAACTTTTACAGATTCGCCGTCAGCAATCATCAAAACTTCGGTCAGTTCGATTTGGCTGTCGAGTTCGGCTGGTATCTGTTCTACTTTCAATTTTTCGCCAACGGAAACTTTATACTGTTTGCCGCCGGTTTTTACGACCGCGTACATACTCAACTCCATAAGGGTTATGGTTAATATCCGCACACCATTGTGCGGAATTCGGCATTATATTGTTATTTGCCTGTTTTGTCAAAGTTTGCGCGGTTCGGATAACCATATGCCGTCTGAAAAGATGTACCCTGATGGCTTTGCTGATATAATTGCCCGCTATTTGAATCAGCTTTCAAGCGGTATCTGCCGTTTGACGGAAACGTAAACCTGAGAGTCTGCCATGCTCGAGAATCTGCCCTATTTCCAGCGACATCTGCCTGAAGACCTTGCCAAAGTCAATGAAGTCATCAACCGTGCGGTGCAATCCGATGTCGCACTGATTTCGCAAATCGGTACATATATCATCAGCGCGGGCGGCAAACGTCTGCGTCCGATTATGACGATTTTGGCGGGTAAGGCGGTCGGTTATGATGACGAGAAACTGTATTCGCTGGCGGCGATGGTCGAGTTTATCCACACTTCCACCCTCCTGCACGACGATGTCGTCGATGAAAGCGATTTGCGCCGTGGGCGGGCAACGGCAAACAATCTGTTCGGCAATGCGGCGGCAGTGTTGGTTGGCGACTTTTTATACACGCGCGCCTTTCAACTGATGGTTGCCTCGGGCAGTATGCGCGTTTTGGAAGTGATGGCGGATGCAACCAACATCATTGCCGAGGGCGAAGTCATGCAGCTGATGAACATCGGCAATACGGACATTACCGAAGAACAATATATCCAAGTCATCCAATATAAAACGGCCAAACTGTTTGAAGCTGCCGCTCAAGTCGGCGCAATTTTGGGCAAGGCTTCCCCCGAGCACGAACAGGCGTTGAAAGACTACGGTATGTATGTCGGTACGGCATTCCAAATTATTGACGATGTGCTGGATTATTCGGGGGAAACCGAAGAAACCGGCAAAAACGTCGGCGACGATTTGGCAGAAGGAAAACCGACTTTGCCTTTGATTTATCTGATGCGTCAGGGTTCCGAACAGGTTGCGAACGATGTGCGTACTGCTTTGGAAAATGCAGATCGCAGCTATTTTGAGAAAATCCACGATTATGTCGTCCGTTCGGATGCTTTGGCATATTCAATAGGCGAGGCGCGCAAAGCAGTCGATTGTGCCGTTGCCGCCTTGGATGCCCTGCCCGACAGCGAAGTGAAGGATGCCATGATTCAGCTGGCGAAGGAATCTTTGGTCAGGGTGTCTTGAGGCGATGAATGTCAGTTTTGTTTCCCTGTTTCTGGTTGCGATGATTTTTTTGGGGGTAATCAGCCAAAACAATTCGATTACGATTTCGGCAACCATATTGCTGCTGATGCAGCAGACGGCATTGGTGCAGTTTGTCCCTCTGATTGAAAAACACGGTTTGAATATCGGCATCATTATATTGACCGTGTCCGTTTTGAGCCCTTTGGTTTCAGGCAGAATTCAGATACCGCCTGCCGCCGGATTTCTCAACCTTAAAATGGCGGCAGCCGTCGCCATCGGTATTTTTGTAGCGTGGATTGCCGGGCGCGGCGTACCTTTAATGGGTCAGCAGCCTGTTTTAATTACAGGGCTGTTAATCGGGACGGTCATCGGGGTGACATTTATGGGCGGTATCCCTGTCGGGCCGTTGATTGCGGCTGGTATCTTGTCTTTTGTCGTCGGAAAGGGTTAAAATCTCCATCTTCATTTTGGCTCGCCATAGTTCAACGGATAGAACGTATGCCTCCTAAGCGTAAAATACAGGTTCGATTCCTGTTGGCGAGGCAGAAGACCTAAAAACGGGGTTTCCAAGCCGATGCAATGCGTAATAATCGGCGATAGCAAACCAAAGTAAAACAAGCCTTTCAGCGATATGAAAGGCTTTTTGCGTTGTACGGGAACTTTTTTGCCGGGAAACGGGGGTGTTTTTGGGGCGCATTTTTTAATGCGGATGATATGGCAGAAGAAAATATTAATTTTGATGACGACATAAAAAAAGCCCCTTTCACTTGGTCGTCAGAGGGGTTTGTTAAGAAAAGCAATGCGCCCTTTGACGGGACGTAATATATTAAGGAAGGAAAGGCGTATGCCGCCCGTTTGCTGGGATATATGGAAATATGCCGAATTTGCAAGGCGGTTGTTTTTTTGATAATCTGTTCGCCGATAATATTCAATGACAAAAGTTATATTGGTATAACAATGAATGAATTTGGGGAAAAGGCTGTATGAGCGTAGGTTTGCTGAGAACCTTGGTTCAAAACCAAGTGGTTACTGTCGAACAGGCCGAACACTATTATAAGGAGTCGCAGGCAGGTAAAGAAGTGTTGCCGATGCTGTTTTCAGACGGCGTCATTTCGCCTAAATCCCTTGCGGCACTGATTGCGAGGGTGTTCAGTTATTCGGTTCTTGATTTGCGTCATTATCCGCGCCACAGGGTGCTGATGGGGGTGTTGACTGAGGAACAGATGGTGGAGTTCCGTTGTGTGCCGATTTTCCGCCGGGACGACAAGGTATTTTTTGCGGTTTCTGACCCGACACAGATGCCTCAGATTCAGAAGACCGTTTTTGCGTCAGGGATTTCGGTTGAGTTGGTGATTGTCGAAGACGATCAGCTGGCCGGGCTGTTAGAGTGGGTGGGTTCACGCTCGACTGCGTTGCTTCAGGAAATCAGTGCGGAACAGGAAGAACAGGAAAGCCATACTCTGTATATTGATAATGAAGAGGCGGAAGACGGTCCTGTTCCGAGGTTTATCCATAAAACTTTGTCGGATGCTTTGCGCAGTGGGGCATCGGATATTCATTTTGAGTTTTACGAACATAATGCGCGTATCCGGTTCCGTGTGGATGGGCAGCTTCGCGAGGTAGTCCAACCCCCGGTTGCGGTGAGGGGGCAGCTTGCTTCTCGGATTAAGGTGATGTCGCGCTTGGATATTTCCGAAAAACGGATACCCCAGGACGGTCGGATGCAATTGACCTTCCAAAAGGGTGGCAAGCCTGTCGATTTCCGTGTCAGCACTTTGCCGACGCTGTTTGGTGAAAAGGTTGTGATGCGGATTTTGAATTCTGATGCGGCTTCTTTGAATATCGATCAGCTTGGTTTCGAACCGTTTCAGAAGAAATTGCTGTTGGATGCCATCCACCGTCCTTACGGGATGGTGTTGGTAACCGGTCCGACAGGTTCGGGAAAGACTGTGTCGCTCTATACCTGTTTGAATATTTTGAATACGGAGTCGGTAAATATTGCAACGGCGGAAGACCCTGCCGAGATTAACCTGCCGGGCATCAATCAGGTTAACGTCAATGATAAGCAGGGTCTGACTTTTGCCGCTGCTTTGAAGTCTTTCCTGCGTCAGGATCCGGACATCATTATGGTCGGTGAGATTCGCGATTTGGAAACTGCCGATATTGCGATTAAGGCGGCGCAGACCGGTCATATGGTGTTTTCCACCCTGCACACCAATAATGCTCCAGCGACGTTGTCGCGTATGCTGAATATGGGTGTCGCGCCGTTTAATATTGCCAGTTCGGTCAGCCTGATTATGGCGCAGCGTCTTTTACGCAGGCTGTGTTCGAGCTGCAAACAGGAAGTGGAACGTCCGTCTGCCTCTGCTTTGAAGGAAGTCGGTTTCACCGATGAGGATCTTGCAAAAGATTGGAAACTTTACCGCGCCGTCGGTTGCGACCGTTGCCGGGGTCAGGGTTATAAGGGGCGTGCCGGTGTTTATGAGGTTATGCCTATCAGCGAGGAAATGCAGCGTGTCATTATGAACCATGGTACGGAAGTGGATATTATGGACGTTGCTTATAAGGAAGGTATGGTTGATTTGCGCCGTTCCGGTTTGTTGAAAGTTATGCAGGGTATTACTTCGTTGGAAGAGGTAACGGCAAATACTAACGATTAGGTTTAAGAATGAAAATGCCGTCTGAAACATGTTTGTTTCAGACGGCATTTATTTTGAGCAGTAGAGGGGGCGGTCAGGCGGATTTTTTAAAATCAGCGGTATATACACTCAAATTCGGATATTTCCAATAAACCTTCTTCTTGGGCTGTAACCGTATATTCCTCATCTGCCCATCCGCCCAAGTCGATCAGTTTGCAGCGTTGCGAACAGAAGGGGCGGAATGCGTTTTCGGGTTTCCATACTACTGCCGTTTGACAGGTCGGACATTTGACTTGAAGGCGTATTTGCCGCGACTCAGCCATTGTGTTTTCCTTGTGTTGGTTTTGAGGCGAAAATCCCTGAATAAAACGCGTGCAGGAGCATTGTTTTCTCACGTAGGCTTTTGAGGCTGCCGTCATTGAGCAGTACATCGTCTGCAAGCAGCAGGCGTTCGGATTCGGATGCCTGATGGCTGATGATGGTCTCCACCTCGCCGCGCGTCAGCCCGCTGCGGACCATCACCCTGCCGATACGTTTTTCCACAGGGGCACTTATTGTCAGCACGCGCTGTATCAATTTCATGAATTGACGTTTTTCTGTCAGCAGTGGGATTTCGATAATGCCGTAGGGTGCGTCGTTAAATGTTTCTTGCTGTTTTTTGATTTCTGAGAAAATCAGCGGCAACATCACGGATTCGAGCAAGGCTTTTCGCGATGGGGAGGCAAAGACTTCTTTACGCAATATGTCGCGCCGCAACAAACCCTGTGTGTCGAAAACGGTGTCGCCGAACAGCCGCCTGATTTCCGGCAGGGCGATGCCGTCTGAATCTGTCAGTGCATGTGCTGCCGCATCCGCATCGATACGCGGTACGCCTAAATCGGCAAAACATTGCGCGGCTGCTGATTTGCCGCTGCCGATTCCTCCGGTCAGTCCGACCCATACCGTCATCTTACAGCACCGGATGGGTCAGCCACCAGTTGACCGCCCGCCATACGGAATCGTTTGCCGTAAAAATTATCCAGCCCGAAACTGTCAGTGCGGGGCCGAAGGCAAAATGCCGCCCCTTGGCGACGCGCATAACGATTGCCGCGACCAAACCGATCAGAGAGGAAACAAAAATCAGCACGGGCAATGCGGATATGCCGAGCCACGCGCCCAATGCGGCAATCAGTTTGAAATCTCCGTTGCCCATACCGGTTTTTCCTGTGAGCAGTTTATACACCGCACATAAGAGCCATAATGAACCATAGCCGGCAACCGCACCTAAAACGGCAGACTGCAAAGGCACGAAGCCGCCGTCCAAATTAAATATCAGCCCCAGCCAAATCAAGGGCAGTGTCATCGAGTCGGGCAGGTATTGGGTGTCCGCATCGATAAAGGTCAGGGAAATCAGAAACGCGGTCAGTACCAATCCGCCCAGCGTAATCCAAGACCAGCCGTATTGCCAGGCGACCAGCCCGAACAATACGCCGGTCAGCAGTTCGATTAAGGGATAACGTATGCTGATTTTGGTTTGGCAGGAGGCGCATTTGCCGCGCAGGAGCAGGTAGCTGACAATCGGGATGTTCTGCCACGCGCGTATCGGCACGCGGCATTTGGGACAGCAGGAATCCGGTTTCATCAGGTTGAAGGTACGGCTTTCCTCTTCGGTCAGCGGCAGGTTTAAATGTTCTTTGGCAAATACCGTCCAGCCGCGTTCCATTATGACCGGCACGCGGTAAATGACGACGTTTAAGAAACTTCCGACCAATAAACCGAAAACTGCTGCCAAAGGCACGGCAAACGGCGACAATACAGACAAATCAGACATATTTTGTTCTCAATGTATTCAAAACAAAAACAAACCGGCGCAGAGCGAATCCGCGCCGGATCTGTGCGGCAAATCAGCCGACCACGTTACCCAAGTTGAACAGCGGCAGATACATCGCTACCAGAAGCGTACCGATGATCAGACCCAAAACCACGATGATAATCGGTTCCATCATGGCGGACAGTCGGCCGACCGCATTATCCACCTCGTCTTCATAAAACTCGGCAGCTTTGTTGAGCATGTCGTCTAAAGAACCCGATTCCTCGCCGATGGAGGACATCTGCACCATCATATTGGGAAACAGTTCCGTTGCACGCATCCCGGAAGTCATGGACAGACCTTGAATTACTCGAGTACGGATTTCTTGGGTGGCTTCTTCGTAAATCAGGTTGCCCGCCGCACCTGCAGTCGAATTCAATACATCGACCAGCGGTACGCCTGCTGCAAACAGTGTTGCCGTCGTCCTGCCCCAGCGTGCAATAGTTGCTTTTTGTACAATGTTGCCAAAAATAGGCATACGTAGCAGAAAGGCATCCATACGGCGTTGGATTTTGGGTGAACGCTCTTTAAGTTTGAGAAAGCCGTATATCGAGCAGCCAAGCGCAATCAGAATTATCCAGCCGTATGCGACAAAAAACTCGGAAATATCCATGACGGTCTGAGTCAGTGCGGGCAGTTCGGCACCCATATTGGAATAAACTTCTTTAAACGCCGGCAGTACGAAGATCATCATCACAAATACCAAGCCGATGGCGACGGCGATGACGGATACCGGATAGGTTAGCGCGGTTTTTACCTTTTTGCGGATGGCCTGGGTTTTTTCCTTGTAAATTGCCAATTTGTCCAGCAGGCTTTCCAATACGCCGCCCGTTTCGCCCGCCGCAACCAAGTTGCAGTAGAAGCGGTCGAAGTATTTGGGATAGCGTGAGAACGCGCGACTCAGGGTGGTGCCCTGTTCTACTTCACTACGGATTTCCACCAACATTTCCGTCATGGACGGGTTGGCATGACCGCGCGCCACAATCTCAAATGCCTGCATCAGCGGCAGGCCCGCTTTCATCATAGTTGCCAACTGGCGTGTGAAGACGGTAATGTCTTCTTGTGTAATTTTGCGTTTTGAAGTTGTTTTTACACGGCTAATCTGTAACGGGCGGATGCCGCGTTTTGCCAGTTTCTTGCGTGCCTCTTCTTCGGTAAACGCAGATGCTTCACCGTTGACTATTTTGTCGGAGGCAGAATGCCTGCCTTCAAAGATAAAGCGTTTTTCTTTCTTTGAAAATAAAGAAAGTCCTCCGTTTTTAGCCAGATCCCAGTCCCGTAAAATAATTGGAATAAATAAATATAAGAAATACCGTTAAAACAATAAGATCGGTATTTTACCGATTAAATGTAATCACTAAGTATGCCCATATGCGTCCGGCAAATGGAGCGTACCTGGGCGTAATTATACCTTATTAAACGGTTGTCTGGCATCTATGCGCACGCAATAAATCTTGTAGGATATTGTTGTGGGTTAAATTCCGACCAAGGGTATTTTCGCTATATGGAAATAAGATGTTATTGAATGCGGATGGCGGTATTTCGGAGATTCGCCAAAGCGGCTTTCGTTTGTTACACTGCATCCTGTTATATTTTTAATCCGAATCTAGAATCAAGGAAAATCATGGATGCTTTTACCCAGGCGTGGCGGGAGCTTGAACAACATTGTCAGGATACGCGACATATTCTTTTGCGCGACCGCTTTGCCTGCGAACCGGACCGCTTTGACCGTATGCACGAACGTTTGGACGGCATGTTGTTCGATTACAGCAAGAACCGGCTTGGGGAAGATACGCTTCAACTGCTCTGTAGCCTTGCAGATGCGGCAGGGCTCGGACGGAAAATGCATGATTTGCAGACGGGTGCGAAGGTCAACAACAGTGAGGGGCGTGCCGCGCTGCATACGGCTTTGCGCCTGCCCGACGGTGCGGATGCCGTTTATGTGGACGGCAGGGACGTGTTGCCCGAAATCCGCCGCGAGTTAAATCGTGCGTTGAAGTTTGCACACAGTTTGGACGACGGTTCGTATCAGGGGATAACTGGGAAACGGATTACGGATTTTGTCCACATCGGCATAGGCGGATCCGACCTCGGGCCGGCAATGTGCGTTCAGGCACTCGAGCCGTTCAGACGGCATATCNCCGTCCATTTTGCCGCCAACGCCGACCCTGCCTGCCTGGATGCGGTTTTATGCCGTCTGAACCCTGAAACGGCGGTGTTTTGCGTTGCCAGCAAGTCCTTTAAAACACCGGAAACCCTGCTCAATGCACAGGCGGTCAAGGCGTGGTATCGCGGTGCGGGGTTCTCGGAATCCGAAATGGCGCGCCATTTTTGCGCGGTGTCTGCCGATACGGAAGCGGCGCAAAGTTTCGGCATTGCGGCGGAACGTGTGTTTGCGATGTACGACTGGGTGGGCGGACGCTATTCCGTCTGGTCGCCTGTCGGGCTTCCTGTGATGGTCGCCGTCGGCGGGGCGTGTTTTCGGGAATTGTTGGCGGGGGCGCACGCGATGGACAGGCATTTTTTCAGTACGCCGACGCGTCNTAATATCCCCGTTTTAATGGCACTGATTGCCGTGTGGTATAACAATTTCCAGCACGCGGATGGGCAGACTGCCGTTCCGTACAGCCACAACCTGCGCCTGCTGCCGGCGTGGCTGAACCAGCTCGATATGGAGAGTTTGGGCAAAAGCCGCGCTTCAGACGGCAGTCTCGCCGCGTGCAAAACGGGCGGCATCGTGTTCGGCGGTGAAGGGGTCAACTGCCAGCACGCCTATTTCCAACTGCTCCACCAAGGCACGCGCCTGATTCCCTGCGACTTTATTGTCCCGATGACGGCGCAGGGCGTGGAGGACGGACGCAGCCGTTTTACTGTTGCCAACGCCTTTGCACAGGCTGAAGCCTTGATGAAGGGCAAAACCTTGGACGAAGCACGCGCCGAACTGGCAGATTTGCCCGAAGCGGAACGCGAACGCCTCGCGCCGCACAAAGAGTTCCCCGGCAACCGCCCCAGCAACAGCATCCTGCTCGACCGCCTCACGCCCTACAATCTGGGTATGCTGATGGCGGCTTACGAACACAAAACTTTTGTCCAAGGCGTAATCTGGAACATCAACCCCTTCGATCAGTGGGGTGTGGACTACGGCAAACAGTTGGCAAAAACCATCATCGGAGAACTGGAAGGCGGCACGTCTGTACACGATGCCTCGACCGAAGGGCTGATGGCGTTTTACCGCGAATGCCGTCTGAAAAACGACGGCGCGGCATAAAAGTACCGCCGCCGTTCTGTATTGATTCGGGTGCGGAAAAGGCAATGCCTGCCGCCCGCCCGATTCCGAAACGCCGGCATCCGGCAAACCCACAGCGCGGCTGACGGGCGGGTGTTTGTATGGCACAATAGCACGTTTGTTCCAACCGCCATGCCGTCTGAACAATACCGGCAAGCGTCCCGAAATATCTCGAACCAAGGAAACATTATGTCTTTGCAAAACATCATCGAAACCGCCTTTGAAAACCGCGCGGACATCACCCCGTCCACTGTTGCTCCCGAAGTCAAAGAAGCCGTGTTGGAAACCATCCGCCAGCTCGATTCCGGCAAATTGCGCGTCGCCGAACGCTTGGGCGTGGGCGAGTGGAAAGTCAACGAATGGGCGAAAAAAGCCGTGTTGCTGTCCTTCCGCATCCAAGACAACGAAGTCCTCAACGACGGCGTGAACAAATACTTCGACAAAGTGCCGACCAAATTTGCCGACTGGTCTGAAGACGAGTTCAAAAACGCAGGCTTCCGCGCCGTACCGGTGCCGTTGCCCGACGCGGCAGCTTTGTGGCGAAAAATGTCGTGCTGATGCCGTCTTACGTCAACATCGGCGCATACGTTGACGAAGGTGCGATGGTTGACACTTGGGCGACTGTCGGCTCTTGCGCGCAAATCGGCAAAAACGTGCACTTGAGCGGCGGCGTCGGCATCGGCGGCGTACTCGAACCCCTGCAGGCCGCACCCACCATCATTGAAGACAACTGCTTCATCGGCGCGCGTTCTGAAATCGTTGAGGGCGTGATTGTCGAAGAAGGCAGCGTGATTTCTATGGGCGTGTTCATCGGTCAATCCACCAAAATCTTCGACCGCACTACCGGCGAAATTTATCAAGGCCGCGTACCGGCCGGTTCGGTTGTCGTGTCCGGCAGTATGCCTTCCAAAGACGGCAGCCACAGCCTCTACTGCGCCGTCATCGTCAAACGCGTGGACGCGCAAACCCGTGCGAAAACCAGCGTGAACGAATTGTTGCGCGGCATCTGATGCCTTAAACCGTATTTGAAACGTCCAATGCCGTCTGAAATCCGCTTCAGACGGCATTGCCGTTTGCACGCTGCAACGTGAAAACACAGAAACAGGGACAATTTGCTATAATCAACGGTTTAGAACGAACCGAACACTATTTGAAGGATACAAAATGGGTTTTCTGCAAGGCAAAAAAATTCTGATTACCGGCATGATTTCCGAGCGTTCCATCGCTTACGGCATCGCCAAAGCCTGCCGCGAACAAGGCGCGGAACTGGCGTTTACCTACGTTGTGGACAAACTGGAAGAGCGCGTCCGCAAAATGGCCGCCGAATTGGATTCCGAACTCGTATTCCGCTGCGATGTCGCCAGTGACGACGAAATCAACCAAGTGTTCGCCGACTTGGGCAAACATTGGGACGGCTTGGACGGTTTGGTGCATTCCATCGGCTTCGCACCGAAAGAAGCCTTGAGCGGCGATTTCCTCGACAGCATCAGCCGCGAAGCGTTCAACACCGCACACGAAATTTCCGCATACAGCCTGCCCGCATTGGCAAAAGCCGCCCGTCCGATGATGCGCGGCAGAAATTCCGCCATCGTCGCCCTGAGCTACTTGGGCGCGGTGCGCGCGATTCCGAACTACAACGTGATGGGTATGGCAAAAGCCAGCCTTGAGGCGGGCATCCGCTTTACCGCCGCCTGTTTGGGCAAAGAAGGCATCCGCTGCAACGGCATTTCCGCAGGCCCGATCAAAACGCTTGCCGCCTCCGGCATCGCCGATTTAGGCAAACTCTTGGGACACGTCGCCGCCCACAATCCGCTGCGCCGCAACGTTACCATCGAAGAAGTCGGCAATACCGCCGCCTTCCTGCTGTCCGACCTGTCGTCCGGCATTACCGGCGAAATCACTTATGTTGACGGCGGTTACAGCATCAATGCCTTGAGCACCGAGGGATAATCCGCCGTTTTCAAATCCGTGCGCCGTCCGTGCCGCGTATCGGTTTCGGGCGGCGTTTTGCCGTCTGAAGCGTATTTCCAGAGAAATGCCCGACTTGCGGCAGGCGGGATGAGAAATGCGGACGCTTGTTTTAACCGATTGCCTTTGTGCCGACTTGCTGCAGGTGCGGCGGAAACGGTCTGGACGTGAAAATGCCGTCTGAAACGCCAAACGGGTTTCAGACGGCATTTTTTATTTAAAGCATCAGCACACTTCAACCAGCCAGCCGTATTTGTCTTCCGCCAAACCATACTGGATGTCGGTAATCGCCTTACGGATGGCATAGCCGCGTTCTTGGCTCTTCACTTCGATTTCTTTGCTGCCGATGACGAAGGAAGTAACGGGCGAGATGACGGCTGCCGTACCGGTCAAAATGGCTTCCGCACCGTTTTCCACCGCAGCTTTCAGTTCATCAACCGTGAAATTACGTTCGCTGACGGTATAGCCCAAATCTTTGGCGACAGTCAGCACGGAATCGCGGGTAACGCCGTGCAGGAATTCGTCTGTCAACGGTTTGGTAATGATTTCATCGCCGTTAATCAAGATAAAGTTGGACGCGCCGGTTTCTTGTACGTCGCCGTTCGGGCAGAACAGAACCTGATTTGCGCCGTATTCGGCTTTCGCCTTCAGCACCCAGTGCATGGCGGAAGCGTAGTTGCCGCCGCATTTGACGCGGCCCATATGCGGGGCGCAGCGGATGTGTTCGGTTTCCACCAAGATTTTAACGGGCGAGCCGACTTTGAAATAGTCGCCGACGGGGGAAGCCAAAATATACAGCAGGGCGGTTTCGGAAGGAGAACCGGCCTTGCCGATAACGGGATCGGTACCGATTAAGGTCGGGCGCAGGTACAGCGCGGCAGGTGCATCGGGAATCTCATCGGCAGCGCGTTTAACCAATTCAACCAAAGCATCGAGATAAGCTTGGGTTTCGGGGCGCGGCAGGTGCAAAATGTCCGCACTTTGCCGCATACGCGCGATATTGGCGGTCGGGCGGAACAGCACGATTTTACCGTCTGCCTGACGGAAAGCTTTCAGTCCCTCGAAACATTCGCTGCCGTAGTGCAGGGCGTGCGCGCCGGGTGCGAGGGTGAGGTCTTGGGAAGATTGCCATTCGGTCGGCTGCCATTTGCCTTCGCGGTAGGCGAGGACGGGCATTTGACTGTGAAAAACGCTGCCGAATACGGCGGGTACGGGTCTGCTCATGATGAAAAGCCTTTCTTATTCTGATATGAACGGTTTAAATTTGAAGACTGTAAAGATACGCCTGCAAACAGGGTTTTGACAAGTGCGCGGCGGGTTTTTCTGTCGATGCGGTGTCCAATCCGTTATTTTTCAAATGGAAAGGAACGGTGTATTTGGTAAAATTGTCGGCAATCGCATACTCCGTATGCCGTCTGAACACGCTGCCGCATCCTATCCGAAACCGTGCAAATCGTTTAAACTAGCGCAATCTTGGTTCAGAGTGCGAAGCTGTCGGCGCGGCGTTTTTATTTACGGAGCAAACATGAAACTTATCTATACCGTCATCAAAATCATTATCCTGCTGCTCTTCCTGCTGCTTGCCGTCATTAATATGGATGCCGTTACCTTTTCCTATCTTCCGGGGCAGAGTGTCAATCTGCCGCTGATTGTCATATTGTTTGGCGCATTTGTAGTCGGTATTGTTTTTGGAATGTTTGCCTTGTTCGGACGGTTGTTGTCGTTACGTGGCGAGAACGGCAGGTTGCGTGCCGAAGTAAAGAAAAATGCGCGTTTGACGGGGAAGGAGCTGACCGCACCACCGGCGCAAAATGCGCTCGAATCTGCCAAACAGCCTTGAGAAAGCCGATATGGACAATGAATTGTGGATTATCCTGCTGCCGATTATCCTTTTGCCCGTTTTCTTCGCGATGGGCTGGTTTGCCGCCCGCGTGGATATGAAGACTGTATTAAAGCAGGCAAAAAGCATACCGTCGGGATTTTATAAAAGTCTGGATGCCTTGGTTGACCGCAACAGCGGACGTGCCGCCAGGGAATTGGCAGAGGTCATCGATCAGCAGCCTCAGTCATACGACCTGAACCTCACCCTAGGCAAGCTTTACCGTCAGCGTGGCGAAAACGACAAAGCCATCAATATGCACCAAACATTGCTGGACTCTCCCGATACAACCGGAGCCAAGCGTGCGCGCGTATTGTTTGAATTGGCGCAAACCTATCAAAGTGCGGGGTTGGTTGACCGTGCCGAACAGATTTTCCTCAGTCTGCAAGACGGTGAAATGGCGCGTGAAGCCAGACAGCACCTGCTCAATATCTACCAGCAGGACAGGGATTGGGAAAAAGCGATTGAAACCGCCCAACTTCTCAGTCACGACGAACAGACATATCAGTTTGAAATCGCACAGTTTTATTGCGAACTTGCACAGGCTTCATTGTTTAAGTCCAATTTTGATGTTGCACGTTTTAATGTCGGCAAAGCCCTTGAGGCCAACAAAAGATGTACCCGTGCCAATATGATTTTAGGCGACATTGAATACAGGCAGGGCAATTTTCCTGCATCGGTTGAAGCGTATGCCGCCATCGAGCAGCAAAATCATGCCTATTTGAGCATGGTCGGAGAGAAACTTTATGACGCTTATGCGGCGCAAGGAAAGCCTGAAGAAGGATTAAATCGCCTGATAGGGTATATGCAGACCTTCCCGGAACTTGATTTGATTAACGTCGTGTACGAGAAATCCTTATTGCTCAGGGGGGAGAAAGAGGCTGCACAAACTGCTATCGAGCTTGTTCGGCGCAAACCGGACTTGAACGGTGTTTACCGCCTGCTCGGTTTAAGAATCAGCGATATGGATCCGACTTGGAAAGCCGATGCCGATATGATGCGTTCGGTTATCGGACGGCAGCTCCAGCGCAGCGTGATGTACCGTTGCCGCAACTGCCACTTCAAATCCCAAGTCTTTTTCTGGCACTGTCCCGCCTGCAACAAATGGCAGACGTTTACGCCAAACAAAATCGAAGTTTAACCACCACCGAGAGGAACACAAAAATGCGCTTACTCCATACTATGCTCCGCGTGGGCAATCTCGAAAAATCCCTCGATTTCTACCAAAACGTTTTGGGTATGAAACTGCTCCGCCGAAAAGACTATCCCGAAGGCAGATTTACCCTTGCCTTCGTCGGTTACGGCGACGAAACCGACAGCACGGTTTTGGAACTGACGCACAACTGGGATACGGAACGATACGACTTGGGCAACGCCTACGGACACATCGCGATTGAAGTGGACGATGCCTACGAAGCCTGCGAACGTGTGAAGCGGCAGGGCGGAAACGTCGTCCGCGAAGCCGGCCCGATGAAACACGGCACAACTGTGATAGCCTTCGTCGAAGACCCCGACGGATACAAAATCGAGTTCATTCAAAAGAAAAGCGGCGACGATTCGGTTGCCTATCAAACTGCCTGATACCGCCGCCACCAATGCCGTCTGAAGCCTTTAGGGGGTTCAGACGGCATTTTGTTGCCGGCAGTCTGCTGTTTGAGCCTGTGCCGGGTCAAACTTTATCCGTTACACCGATAAGGCAAAAAAAGATGCCGTCTGAAACGGCATCCTTGATCTGCAAAAGGGCAGTTGGGAATCAAATACCCAATTCTTGCGCCAATGCTTGGGCACGTTTGAGTACGTCGCCTTCCGCTTCTTCCAGCAATTCCTGCACTGTCTCGGCAGCGGCATCGCGGTCGCCGATTTCGAGATACATTTTGGCAAGGTCGTATTTCGCTTCGGACGGTGCGTCAGAACCCACAGATTCCGAAGTGAAACCGGTACCCGCATTATTTGGAATATTTTCTTCCGCAAGGGAAATGCTCCAATCTACCGTTTCTTTTTCCCCGTCTTTCAGGAAGTCGGGCAAAGCGTCTGCTTCAGAGGTGTTGGAATCAGGCGTTTCCAAAGTGATTTCCGCTGCATTTTCCTCAACGGCCGGTGCTTCGGCAGGTTGCAGCAGCGCGGACAAATCGTCGGCAACGGTGTGGAAGTCGGGCGTTTTATCAACGGTTTCCGCTGCTTTTTCTTCAACAGCCGGTGCTTCAAATTTCTCAACGGCAGGTGTTTCAAAAGGTTGCAGCAGCGCGGACAAATCGTCTGCGGTGGCGTTGAAATCAGCTATTTCGGCAACGGTTTCTGCTGCGGTTTCCCCAACGTCAGGCGTTTCAAACGGTTGCAGCAGCGCGGACAAATCATCGGCAACGGTTTCCGTTACATTTTCCTCAACAGCCGGTGCTTCAGCAGGTTGCAACAGTGCAGACAAATCGTCGGCAACGGTGTGGAAGTCGGGCGTTTCGGCAACGGTTTCCGCCGCTTTTTCCTCAACAGCCGGTGCTTCAGCAGGCTGAAGCAATGCGGACAAATCGTCTGCAACGGTATGGAAGTCGGACGTTTCGGCAACAGTTTCCGTTACATTTTCCTCAACAGCCGGTGCTTCAGCAGGTTGCAGCAGTGCGGACAAATCGTCGGCAACGGTGTGGAAGTCGGACGTTTCGGCAACGGTTTCCGTTACATTTTCCTCAACAGCCGGTGCTTCAGCAGGTTGCAGCAGTGCGGACAAATCGTCTGCGGTGGCGTTGAAATCGGGCGTTTCAGGCGCAGTTTCCGCGACGGCATCGGTTTCGTACACTTTCAGGAAATCGTGCAACTCTTCCGGTGTTTGGACTTCGGCAACTGTTTTTTCCAAGATGGTTTCGGGCGAGGAAGCCTTCAGGAAGCCTGCCAGTCCGGAGGGTGCGGCAGGTTTTGCGGAAGCTGTTTCTTCTGTGCCGATATGGTTGTTTGAGAACAGGTTGTTGTAGAAATCGGTATCGACGGTTTCCGGTTTGTTTTCGGCAGTTTGGGCGACAGATTCCGGTTTGGGCGTGTCGATGACGATTTTGACAGGGTTGTACGGGTTGAAGGTCTCAGGCTCGTACACGCTGTCTGTGGATTCGATGGCGTTCCAATCGGCATCCGCGCGTTTTTGGGTTTCTTCATCCTGCGTAAGTGCGCCGGACAAAATGCCGTTTTGCGCGGCTGCCAGGCTGTCGAAATCCAAGTCGATGCGGTTGGAAGGCGTATCGGTTTCGACATCGAACGTTTGTTTTGCCGATAACTCTTCTTCAGATTCCCCACCTAAGGCAAGTGTGTCGTTTACATCGTTTTTCGGAGCGGGTTCGGGCGTTGCCGGAGTTTCGACTTCGGCAAAGGTGATTTCTATGCCGTCGTCTGCCGCGTCGTCAAGGTCAAGCTCTTCTTCAGGGACGGATTCTTCGGTACGGCGCGCGCGTTTGGATTGGGCAAGGCGCAAAAGCAGCAGCAGGGCAATCAATGCCGCGCCTCCGCCGGCAAGCAGCAAGGTGTACGAACCGTCGAACAGACCGTCAAACAGTCCGCTTTCGGTTTCTTCTTCGGCAGGAACCTGTTCGACAGGTTCGGCAACGGGTTCGGCGGCAACTTCACTGGCTGTTTCCGCAATAGGTTCGGAAACGGCGTTGCCGATTTCGTCGGTCGGCGTGTCGATGGCAGAAGCGGCGGCTTCTTGAGGGGCGGATTCGGCAGCAGTTTCCGATGCGGCAGTATTTGCAGCGGGTACAGGTTCGGGTTGGCGTTCTGTCGCCGAAGCCGGAGTTTCTGACACTGCGGGTTTGGGTTCGGGTCGAACGGCCGGTTTTTCCGCTTTTGCTTCGAGCGCGGCAACTTTTGCTTCAGGTTTTTCAACCGGTTTTTCGACAGGTTTCTCTATCGGTTTCTCTACCGTTGCCTGTTTGGACGGTTCAGATGGCATGGATACGGTTTCGGCTTTGGGTTTCGCCGTTTGCGGTTTGGGTTGTTCCGCTTTGATTTTTTTGGGTGCTGCCGCTTTGATCCTATTCAGATTCGGAATGTGAAGCACGCTGCCCGCACGCAGTCTGCCGTGTGCGGAAACATTTGGGTTTGCCTTCAGTAGCGCATCGGCAACCTGTTCGAGCGTCAGGTGTTTCGGACGGATGGCGGCGGCAATCTGTTTGAGCGTTTCGCCTTTGCGGACGGTATGGGTTTTGCCGTTATGCGCCGATTTGACGGCTGCGTTCGCGCTGTCTTTTTTATCGGTTTTGCGGAGGGCTTTGGTGTTTTGATTTTCTTGGGACTCTGCTGTCGGAGTGGTTTTGCGGTGTGTCTTGCCGTCTGAAAGTGCAGATTTGGTTTTGGGCGAGTAGCCGACAGGATCGAGGATGGCGGTGTATTCGCGTACCTGCGCGCCTGCACCGATGCGGAACACCAGGACGGGATCGCGGACTGCCTGCGCGGAAGAAACGGCAATGACGGCTTTGTCGCCCAACTTGTGGACTTTGGCGGTCAGGCCTTTTTCGGAAACGGTAACGCTGCCGCCGCCTAGCAGGGCTTTGGCTTCTTCGCCGGTTACGGTAATGCTGCCGGAAAAGGGTTCGTCAAGGTTGGACCGGATATTCAGTCCGCCCAGTCGCGCATGTGCCTGAAAGGATGCGGCAACTGCGATGGAGGCGGCAATCAGTTTGATTTGTCTGTTGTTTTTCAAGATGTATCCCCTGTGGGTTGGCGGCTGAATACGGTTTGACCGCGTACAGTCTGTAAATTTCGTCATCAGGCATCGGCAATACGGACGATAGGGTGCGGATAGGCAGAGGTCCCAGCCGAAGCTGTATTTTAAAGCCAATTTTACAAATTATGACATATCTCCATCTTTTTTCAAAAACATCTGTGCATATTTTCATTAATCAAAACAAAATTTGTTGGCTTTGCAGGTGCAAAAATAGGGTTCTGCCTGTATGATTAGCGTTTATTTGATTTGCTTTCTCATTTGGATATGAAATTTGTCAGCGACCTTTTATCCGTCATCCTGTTTTTCGCCACTTATACCGTTACCAAAAATATGATTGCCGCCACGGCGGTCGCATTGGTTGCCGGTGTGGTTCAGGCAGTTTTCCTGTATTGGAAGCATAAAAGGCTGGATACGATGCAGTGGGTCAGTCTGCTGTTGATTGTCGTATTCGGCGGCGCAACCATTGTTTTGGGCGACAGCCGCTTCATTATGTGGAAGCCGACAGTATTGTTCTGGTGCGGGGCGTTATTCCTGCTGGGTAGCCACCTTGCGGGTAAAAACGGTTTAAAGGCAAGTATCGGCAGGGAGATTCAGCTTCCGGATGCCGTATGGGCGAAATTGACTTATATGTGGGTCGGTTTTCTGATTTTTATGGGTATTGCCAACTGGTTTGTGTTTACTAGGTTTGAAGCGCAATGGGTTAACTATAAGATGTTCGGTTCGACTGCGCTGATGCTTGTTTTCTTTATTATTCAGGGTATTTATCTGAGTACCTATCTGAAAAAGGAGGATTGACTGTGGAATATTTTATGTTGCTGGCAACAGACGGGGAGAATGTGCATGAAGCGCGTATGGCGGCACGTCCCGAACACCTCAAACGCTTGGAGGTGCTGAAATCGGAAGGGCGGTTGCTGACCGCAGGTCCGAATCCTTTGCCGGAGGATCCGAACCGCGTTTCGGGTAGTTTGATTGTGGCGCAGTTCGAGTCTTTGGATGCGGCGCAGGCTTGGGCGGAAGACGATCCCTATGTTCATGCCGGCGTGTATAGCGAAGTGCTGATTAAACCGTTTAAAGCGGTGTTCAAATAATGCCGGCCGTCGATTTGATCCGCGAACGCCTGCAGACGCTTGATCCTCTGGTGTTGGAAATCGGCGATGAGAGTCATCTGCACAAAGGACACGCGGGCAATACCGGCGGCGGACATTATGCTGTTTTGGTCGTCAGCGGCCGTTTTGAAGGCGTAAGCCGCCTGAACCGTCAGAAAACGGTCAAATCGCTGCTCAAAGATTTGTTTTCAGACGGCATCATCCACGCGCTCGGCATCCGGGTGGCTGCCCCTGACGAGTATTTCCATACGGCGGACTGAATGAAGTCTGCCCGAATATTTCAATTTAAAATTTAAAGAGAGAAGATTATGAAAGCAAAAATCCTGACTTCCGTTGCACTGCTTGCCTGTTCAGGCAGCCTGTTTGCTCAAACACTGGCAACCGTCAACGGTCAAAAAATCGACAGTTCCGTCATCGATGCGCAGGTTGCCGCATTCCGTGCGGAAAACAGCCGTGCCGAAGACACGCCGCAACTGCGCCAATCCCTGCTGGAAAACGAAGTGGTCAACACCGTGGTCGCGCAGGAAGTCAAACGCCTGAAACTCGACCAGTCGGCAGAGTTTAAAGACACGGTGGCCAAATTGCGTGCCGAAGCGAAAAAGTCGGGCGACGACAAGAAACCGTCCTTCAAAACCCTCTGGTCGGCTCTAGAATACGAATTGAACGGCAGGGCATACGCGCTGCACGTTGCGAAAACCCAACCGGTTTCCGAGCAGGAAGTAAAAGCCGTTTACGACAATATCAGCGGTTTTTATAAAGGTACGCAGGAAGTCCAGTTAGGCGAAATCCTGACCGACAAGGAAGAAAATGCGAAAAAAGCCGTTGCCGATCTGAAGGCGAAAAAAGGTTTTGATGCCGTTTTGAAACAATACTCGCTCAACGACCGCACCAAACAAACCGGCGCGCCGAACGAATATGTGCCGCTGAAAGATTTGGAACAGGGTGTTCCGCCGCTTTATCAGGCAATTAAGGACTTGAAAAAAGGCGAATTTACGGCAACGCCGCTGAAAAACGGCGATTTCTACGGCGTTTATTATGTCAACGACAGCCGCGAGGTGAAAGTGCCTTCTTTTGACGAAATGAAAGGACAGATTGCCGGCAACCTTCAGGCGGAACGGATTGACCGTGCCGTCGGTGCGCTGTTGGGTAAGGCAAACATCAAACCTGCAAAATAATCTGAAAACGGGATACGGCGGCAAGACGTTCAGACAAGCGTTTTGCCGCCGCACAGGACAGGGAATACCATGAAACAGAAAAAAACCGCTGCCGCAGTTATTGCTGCAATGTTGGCAGGTTTTGCGGCAGCCAAAGTACCCGAAATCGACCCGGCTTTGGTGGATACGCTGGTGGCGCAGATCATGCAGCAGGCAGACCGGCATGCGGAGCAGTCCCAAAAACCGGATGGGCAGGCAATCCGAAACGATGCCGTCCGTCAACTGCAAACTTTGGAAGTTTTGAAAAACGGGGCGTTGCAGGCCGGATTGGATAAGGATCAAGGCGTTCAAAACCGCTTTAAAATCGCCGAAGCGTCTTTTTACGCCCAAGAATACGTCCGCTTTCTGGAACGTTCGGAAACGGTTTCCGAAAGCGAACTGCGTCAGTTTTATGAGCGGCAAATCCGCATGATCAAATTGCAGCAGGTCGGTTTTGCCACGGAGGATGAGGCGCGTCAGGCGCAGCAGCTTCTGCTCAAAGGGCTGTCTTTTGAAGGGCTGATGAAGCGTTATCCGAACGACGAACAGGCGTTTGACAGTTTCATTATGGCGCAGCAGCTTCCTGAGCCGCTGGCTTCCCGGTTTGCCGCGATGAATCGGGGCGACGTTACCCGCGATCCGGTCAAATTGGGCGAACGCTATTATCTGTTCAAACTCAGCGAGGTCGGGAAAAACCCCGACGCGCAGCCTTTCGAGTTGGTCAGAAACCAATTGGAGCAGGGTTTGAAACAAGAAAAAGTCCGCTTGAAAATCGATGCCCTTTTGGAAGAAAACGGTGTCAAACCGTAATGGCATTTTCGATACCGATGCCGTCTGAATCCTTTTCAGACGGCATTATCCGCTTTTAGACAAGGAGGACGGCTTATGCGTGCGGTCATACAGAAAACGACGGGCGCGAAGGTAGATGTCGTGTCTGAAAACGGCACGGAAACCTGCGGCAAAATCGACGGCGGATTCGTTGTGCTGCTCGGTGTAACGCACGACGACACGGAAAAAGATGCGCGCTATATTGCCGACAAAATCGCCCATTTGCGCGTGTTTGAAGATGAAGCGGGCAAGCTGAACCTGTCTTTGAAAGATGTCGGCGGCTCCGTGCTGCTGGTGTCGCAGTTTACGCTTTATGCCGATGCGGCAAGCGGGCGGCGGCCTTCGTTTTCGCAAGCCGCACCTGCAGAACAGGCGCAGCAGCTTTACCTGCGAACGGCGGAACTGTTGCGCGGACACGGAATTCATGTCGAAACAGGGCGTTTCCGCACGCATATGCAGGTGTCGCTCTGCAACGACGGGCCGGTAACCATACTGCTGGACTCTTTCATGACGCGGATTTCCCCAAAAATGAAGGTTGTTCCGGATTGAAATTGAATCCGCAATGATGAAATATCGACAATGAACGACAACACGCAACCCCTTCCTCCCCGCCGCCTGTCTGTCGCCCCGATGTTGGACTGGACGGACAGGCACTACCGTTATATGGCGCGCCAGATTACCCGCAATACTTGGCTGTACAGCGAAATGGTCAACGCCGGCGCGATTGTTTACGGCGACAAAGACCGCTTTTTGATGTTTAACGAAGGCGAGCAACCCGTCGCCCTGCAACTGGGCGGCAGCGACCCGTCCGATTTGGCGAAAGCCGCCAAAGCCGCCGAGGCATACGGTTACAACGAGGTCAACCTCAACTGCGGCTGCCCCAGTCCGCGCGTGCAGAAAGGTTCGTTCGGCGCGTGTCTGATGAACGAAGTCGGGCTGGTTGCCGACTGCCTTAACGCGATGCGGGACGCGGTCGGTATTCCCGTTACCGTCAAACACCGCATCGGCGTGGACAGGCAGACCGAATACCAAACCGTTGCCGATTTCGTCGGCACGCTGTGCGACAAAACCGCCTGCAAAACCTTTATCGTCCACGCCCGCAACGCATGGCTGGACGGTCTTTCGCCCAAAGAAAACCGCGACGTTCCGCCCTTGAAATACGATTATGTTTACCGCCTCAAGCAAGAGTTTCCCGAGCTGGAAATCATCATCAACGGCGGCATCACGACCAATGAGGAAATCGCGCAACACCTGCAACACGTTGACGGCGTGATGGTCGGGCGCGAGGCGTACCACAACCCGATGGTGATGCGCGAATGGGACAGGCTGTTTTACGGCGATACCCGCAGCCCGATTGAATACGCCGATTTGGTGCAGCGTCTCTACACATACAGCCAAGCCCAAATCCAAGCCGGACGCGGCACAATCTTGCGCCATATCGTCCGCCACAGCCTCGGGCTGATGCACGGTTTGAAAGGCGCGCGGACTTGGCGGCGTATGCTTTCCGATGCGGCGTTGTTGAAAGGCAACGACGGCGACCTGATTCTCGAAGCGTGGAAAGAGGTCGAACGGGCAAATATGCGCGAATAGGGCGGGGCTGTATGTGTGAAATGCCGTCTGAAGGTTTCAGACGGCATTTGTGCGTTTGTCGGGCGGTGTTTAGGGGGCGGTAATGGCGTGTTTCGGCACTTTGTCCATATCCCAGTGTGCCACCGCCCAGTCGAGCAGTTCGGCAGGGCGGTCGGTTTCCGGTGCTTCGGGCAGCTTGAGGTAACGGAACACTTGGCGGAGGAGTTGTTCGCGGCGGTTTAAATCCAATGCGGGGGCGAGCGTCTGTTTCGACCATTTCTGCCCTTGCGCGTTGGTCAGCAGCGGCAGGTGGGCATATTGCGGTGTCGGAACGCCCAAACACTGCTGCAAATAGATTTGGCGTGGCATGGAAACGAGCAGGTCTTGTCCGCGGACGATGTGGGTAACGCCCTGTTCGGCATCGTCGGCAACGACGGCGAGCTGGTATGCCCAGTAACCGTCTGCACGAAGCAGGACGAAATCGCCGATGTTGCGGGCGAGGTTTTGGGCGTAACCGCCGACGATGCCGTCTGAAAAACCGATAACGCGGTCGGGGACGCGGATGCGCCACGCCGGCTGTTTGCCTTGCGGTGCAGGGCGTTGGTCGGGGTGGCGGCAACGTCCGTTATAGACGAACCCGTCTGCGCCCCGCCTTGCCCCGGCCTGCCAGTCTTTGCGGCTGCAATGGCAGGGATAAACCAGACCGGCGGTTTGCAGACGGCATAGGGTTTCTTCATACAGGGCGTAACGGCGGCTCTGATAGGCGACTTCTCCGTCCCACTCGAATCCGAATGCCTCAAGCGTGTGCAGAATATGGCTTGCCGCCCCCGGCATTTCGCGCGGCGGATCGAGGTCTTCTATGCGGACCAGCCATTTGCCGCCGTTTGAACGTGCATCGGCATAGGAAGCGACGGCGGTCAGCAGCGAGCCGATGTGGAGCAGCCCGGTCGGGCTGGGGGCGAAACGTCCTGTGTACATATCCGGTACAGCCCCCTTTTATTTAAGACTATTAATCAAAGCCATTATCTCATCTTTATTCAGTTCCATCCCAGGCTCTTCAAGCAAGGTTAAATCATATAGAGCATTATATTGCTCTTCGGTAGCTGAATCATCCATAAGACCGAGCGAGAAAAAATCGAAGGCTCTATCTGCAATTCTCTCATTACCTGCATTTCTATCAACCAGTTTCATCAATTCTGTATATATAGTATGGGGAGGTACCGGATCCTTAAAAATTAGATCTGAATAAATTTCATTGGGTGAAATGATTTCGAGTGCTTTTGCCATGATTCTATTTCCTTTTGTGTTGGTGGGTAATGTCGTGTATTAACTTCTTGTTGATTAATATTTTTAGGGCGAATCCTTGATATGCCGCACTGTGTCCGGTCAAACGGGCGATGCCGTCTGAAAGCCTTTCAGACGGCATCGGGGATGAAAAGTTTAAACCAACGGTGCGAGCAGTTTTTCAAACGCTTCTTCAAATTGTTTCAAACCGTCTTTCTGTAAACGCGCCGCCAAGGTTTCGACATCTATGCCGAGCGCGGCGGTTTCGGCAAGCTGCGCTTGTGCTTCTTCTACGCCTTCGGTCAGCGTGGCTTTGGCTGTGCCGTGGTCGATAAAGGCTTTGAGGGTGGCATCGGGAACGGTGTTGACGGTGTGCGCGCCGATTAGGCTGTCAACGTAGAGCGTGTCGGGATAGGCTGGGTTTTTCACGCCGGTAGATGCCCATAAAAGCTGCACGCGGTTTGCGCCTTGGGCTTCCAGTGCGGCAAATTCGGGGGCGGTGAAATATTGCGCCCAGTCTTGATAGGCGGCTTTGGCAAGGGCGATGGCGATTTTGCCTTTGAGGTAGTTGGGCAGGGTGGCGTCTAATGCGGCATCAACACGGGAAATAAAGAAGCTGGCGACAACTTGGATATGGGAAACGTCGTGTCCTGCTTCCAAACGTTTGGTAATGCCGCGCGTGTAGGCTGCATAGGCTTTGAGGGTTTGGGCGCGTGAGAACAGCAGGGTCAGGTTCACGCTGATGCCGTCGGCGATGAGGGTCTCGAGCGCATCGATGCCTGCCTCGGTGGCAGGCACTTTAATCATGGCGTTTTTACGCGCGATGGCGGCATGGAGGCGGTGGGCTTCCTTTACCGTGCCTTGAGCGTCTTTAGCAAGTTCGGGAGAAACTTCGAGGCTGACGAAACCGGTTTTGCCGCCGGTGGATTCGTGTTCGGCAAGGCAAACGTCGCAGGCTGCCCGTACGTCGGCAACCGCCATGGTTTCGTAGCGTTGTTTCGGGCTGAGGTTTTGCTGCTTGAGGGCGGCAATTTCATCGGCGTAAAGCGCGTCGCCGGCAAAGGCTTTTTGGAAGATGGCGGGATTGGAAGTTACGCCGCACACGCCTTGTTTCAGCATTTGCGCCAATTCGCCGCTTTGCACGAGCGAGCGGGAAAGGTTGTCCAGCCAGATTTGTTGTCCTAATGCTTTAACGTCCGATAAAATAGTCATTTCTGATTCCTTTGGACAGATGTGTATGTTTCAAAGGTTTATGCTACCCCGATTCGGAAATTTTGGGTAGTTTTATTACAGCAAAGGCGGATTGCGATGGCAGGAAACGAAAAATATCTCGATTGGGCGCGCGAAGTGTTGCACACCGAAGCGGAAGGCTTGCGCGAAATTGCGGCGGAATTGGACGAAAACTTCGTCCTTGGGGCAGACGCGTTGTTGCACTGCAAGGGCAGGGTTGTTATCACGGGCATGGGCAAGTCGGGACATATCGGGCGCAAAATGGCGGCAACCATGGCCTCGACCGGCACGCCCGCGTTTTTTGTCCACCCTGCGGAAGCGGCACACGGCGATTTGGGCATGATTGTGGACAACGACGTCGTCGCCGCCATTTCCAATTCCGGCGAAAGCGACGAAATCACCGCCATCATCCCCGCGCTCAAACGCAAAGACATTACCCTCGTCTGCATCACCGCCCGCCCCGATTCAACCATGGCGCGCCATGCCGATATCCACATCACGGCGTCGGTTTCAAAAGAAGCCTGCCCGCTGGGGCTTGCCCCGACCACCAGCACCACCGCCGTTATGGCTTTGGGCGATGCGTTGGCGGTTGTCCTGCTGCGCGCACGCGCGTTCCCGCCCGACGATTTCGCCTTGAGCCATCCTGCCGGCAGCCTCGGCAAACGCCTGCTTTTACGCGTTGCTGACATTATGCACAAAGGCGGCGGCCTGCCTGCCGTCCGACTCGGCACGCCCTTGAAAGAAGCCATCGTCAGCATGAGCGAGAAAGGTTTGGGCATGTTGGCGGTAACGGACGGGCAATGCCGTCTGAAAGGCGTATTCACCGACGGCGATTTGCGCCGCCTGTTTCAAGAATGCGACAATTTTACCGGTCTTTCGATAGACGAAGTCATGCATACACACCCTAAAACCATCTCCGCTGAACGCCTCGCCACCGAAGCCCTGAAAGTCATGCAGGCAAACCATGTGAACGGGCTTCTGGTTACCGATGCAGACGGCGTGCTGACAGGTGCGCTGAATATGCACGACCTGTTGGCGGCACGGATTGTATAGTGGATTAACAAAAACCAGTACGGCGTTGCCTCGCCTTAGCTCAAAGAGAACGATTCTCTAAGGTGCTGAAGCACCAAGTGAATCGGTTCCGTACTATTTGTACTGTCTGCGGCTTCGTCGCCTTGTCCTGATTTTTGTTAATCCACTATATAAGGCGTTGCAGCCGTTTCAGACGGCATTTGTGGTAAGATATGCCGTCTGAAAACAAGGAAATCCCATGCAGGCAATTTCTCCCGAATTACAGGCGCGCGCCGCCAAAATCAAACTGCTGATCTTGGATGTGGACGGCGTTTTGACCGACGGGCGCATCTTTATCCGCGATAACGGCGAAGAAATCAAATCGTTTCACACACTGGACGGACACGGTCTGAAAATGCTTCAGGCAAGCGGCGTGCAGACTGCGATTATCACAGGTCGGGACGCGCCCTCCGTCGGCATCCGCGTCAAACAGTTGGGCATAAATTACTACTTCAAAGGCATTTCGGACAAACGCGCCGCGTATGAAGAGCTGCGCGTTCAGGCAGGCGTGGAAGAAGCCGAGTGTGCCTTTGTCGGCGACGACGTGGTCGATTTGCCGGTGATGGTGCGCTGCGGATTGCCGGTTGCCGTCCCCGACGCGTATTGGTTTACGCTGCAACATGCCGCCTATATTGCCAAACGCCCCGGTGGTGCGGGCGCGGTGCGCGAAGTGTGCGACCTGATTATGCGCGCGAAAGGTACGCTGGGCGCGGCTTTGAACGAGTACATCAAATGAAAGTAAGATGGCGGTACGGAATTGCGTTCCCATTGATATTGGCGGTTGCCTTGGGCGGTCTGTCGGCATGGTTGGGTCGTATCAGCGAAGTCGAAATCGAGGAAGTCAGGCTCAATCCCAACGAACCCCAATACACAATGGACGGCTTGGACGGAAGGCGGTTTGACGAACAGGGATACTTGAAAGAACATTTGAGCGCGAAAGGTGCGAAACAGTTTCCCGAAAACAGCGACATCCATTTTGATTCGCCGCATCTCGTGTTCTTCCAAGAAGGCAGGTTGTTGTACGAAGTTGGCAGCGATGAAGCCGTTTACCATACCGAAAACAAACAGGTTCTTTTTAAAAACAACGTGGTGCTGACCAAAACCGCCGACGGCAAACGGCAGGCGGGTAAAGTTGAAACCGAAAAGCTGCACGTCGATACCGAATCTCAATATGCCCAAACCGATACGCCTGTCAGTTTCCAATACGGCGCGTCGCACGGGCAGGCGGGCGGTATGACCTACAACCACAAAACAGGCATGTTGAACTTCTCATCTAAAGTGAAAGCCGCGATTTATGATACAAAAAATATGTAAAATTTTTGTTTTAATAGCATTTTTTTCGGCATCCCCCGCTTTTGCCCTTCAAAGCGACAGCAGGCAGCCTATTCAGATTGAGGCCGACCAAGGTTCGCTCGATCAAGCCAACCAAAGCACCACATTCAGCGGCAATGTCGTCATCAGGCAAGGTACGCTCAATATTTCCGCCGCCCGCGTCAACGTAACGCGTAATGACAAAGGCGAACAGTTTATGAAGGCCGACGGCTCGCCTGTACGCTTCAGCCAAACGTTGGACGGGGGCAAAGGGACGGTGCGTGGTCAGGCAAACAACGTTGCTTATTCGTCTGCAGGCAGCACCGTAGTCTTAACCGGTAATGCCAGAGTACAGCGCGGCGGCGATGTCGCCGAAGGCGCGGTGATTACATACAACACCAAAACCGAAGTCTATACCATCAGCGGCAGCACAAAATCCGGCGCAAAATCCGCTTCCAAATCCGGCAGGGTCAGCGTCATCATCCAGCCTTCGAGTACGCAAAAATCCGAATAATCCCAAAATGCCGTCTGAAACATAAACCCGGTTCGGACGGCATATGCCGACCGAAGATATTGAAGAGATATTTATGAGCGCAAACGTCAGCCGCCTTGTTGTTCAAAACCTGCAAAAAAGTTTTAAAAAACGCCAAGTCGTTAAAAGTTTCTCCCTCGAAATCGAAAGCGGAGAAGTTGTCGGCCTGCTCGGGCCCAACGGTGCGGGTAAAACCACCAGCTTCTACATGATAGTCGGACTCATTGCCGCCGATGCGGGCAGCGTGATGCTGGACGGGCAGGAATTGCGCCACCTGCCCATACACGAACGCGCCCGCCTGGGTGTCGGCTACCTGCCGCAGGAAGCCTCGATTTTCCGCAAAATGACCGTCGAACAAAACATCCGCGCCATTTTAGAAATCAGTACCAAAGACAAAAGCCGCATCGACGGCGAAGTTGAAAAACTGCTTGCCGACCTGAATATCGAGCGTTTGCGCAATAATCCTGCCCCATCTTTGTCGGGCGGCGAACGCCGACGCGTCGAAATCGCCCGCGTGCTTGCCATGAAACCGCATTTTATTTTGCTGGACGAGCCTTTTGCCGGTGTCGATCCCATCGCCGTCATCGACATCCAGAAAATCATCGGATTTCTCAAGTCGCGCGGTATCGGCGTATTGATTACCGACCACAACGTACGCGAAACCCTCAGCATCTGCGATCGGGCCTACATTATTTCAGACGGCACGGTGTTGGCATCGGGAAAACCTGATGATTTGGTCGGAAACGAACAGGTTCGTTCTGTTTATCTGGGTGAGAACTTCAAATATTGAAGCGTTTTGCCGTCTGCAAAGCAGAACATCGCCGAACAAACGGCAAAAAACCGATTTGCACTATTTTTCTGTGAAATTAATTTAAACTTAAAACATCGACTTAGTCGGTTGGGTAAAAAATATCGACAAATCCGCTTGCGTGTTGTCCCGAAGTTTGGTTTAATACGCATCTCTTAACTAACGAGACAGACAAAGGCCAGATAGCTCAGTTGGTAGAGCAACGGATTGAAAATCCGTGTGTCGGCGGTTCGATTCCGCCTCTGGCCACCAAAAAACCGCTGATGAGCGGTTATTTTTTTGCCTGCCGTTTTTGGGAAGTTGTCCGTGTCGGACACGTTTTGTGTCTGACCATTATGTAGAAGGACAAAAGTGATAATGATCGCCCCGTTGCGTTTTGGAGAAGAGGGTAAAGGCAGAAAGTATATGCCGTCTGAATGATATTTCAGACGGCATTTTATATTGCGGCGGCACTCAGTCCGTGTCGTCTTCGGGCAATTCTGCCGAACCCATGCGTTTGAGCACGATATTGGTTTTGTTGCGCAGCCGTTTGCTTTTCGGATGGTCGGCGTAGTAGAGCGGGGCGGGGACGCGTGCCGTCAGTTTTGCCGCCTGCTGTTTGGTCAGGTCTGCGGCCGGTTTTTTATAAAAATATCGGGACGCGGCTTCCGCGCCAAACACCCCGTAGTGCCACTCGATTGAATTCAGATACAGTTCGAAAATCCTGTCTTTGTCGGTAACGGCTTCCATCATCGCGGTAATCGCCGCTTCTTCGCCTTTGCGGATATAGCTGCGGCTTTCGTTTAAAAACAGGTTTTTGGCAAGCTGCTGGCTGATGGTCGATCCGCCTGCCTTCACTTCGCCGCTGTTCCGGTTGCGCCTGATGGCGTTTTGAATGCCGCCCCAATCGAAGCCGCCGTGTCCGGCAAAATGGGCATCTTCGGAAGCAATCAGGGCTTTTTTCAGGTTGGTGGAAATGCGGTCGTAGGGAACCCAGCGGTAATCTAGGGCGACATTGCGGCCTTCTTGTTCAAACTGCTTCATCCGCATCGACATAAAGGCGGTTTGATGCGGCGCGACGGCACGGTAGGTGATGATGTTGCCGTACACATAAGCGTTGAAGAAAATGAAGATGCCGATGGGCAGGGCAATCAGCCATTTGATGATACGGAACATGGTTACAGGGCTTTCATGTGTTCGATGACGGGGCGGATATCGGGCGTAAACCCGCGCCAGAGGGAGTAGGAAGCGGCAGCCTGACCGACCAGCATACCCAGGCCGTCTGAAACTTCGGCCGCACCGTTGCTTTGGGCAAAGTTCAAAAACGCCTGCGCCGCGTCGCCGTAAACCATATCGTAGGCAAGGCGGCAGTTGCGAAAAATTTCACGGCTGACGGCAGGAAGCTGACCGCTCAAGCCGCCGGACGTGCCGTTGATGATGATATCAAAACCGCCGTTCAAATCCGCCATCGGGACGGCTTCAATGCCGAAAAGCCGCGACAATTCCTCGGCTTTGGCGTGGGTACGGTTGGCAATGACGATACGGGCAGGGCGGTGTTCTTTCAATACCGGAATCACGCCGCGCACCGCACCGCCTGCGCCCAAAAGCAAAATGGTTTTGCCTTCGATGGCAATGTTTTTGACCTGCGTGATGTCGTTGGCCAAACCGATACCGTCGGTATTGTCGCCACGCAGCTTGCCGTTTTTCAACAGAATCAGCGTATTGACCGCGCCGGCAGCCAAAGCGCGTTCGGAATGCTCGTCCGCCAGATGAAACGCTTCCTGCTTGAACGGTACGGTAACGTTTGCCCCGCAACCGCCTGTTTCAAAAAATGTCGAAACCGCCTGCGCGAAACCGCCGATGTCGGCGCAAATGCGCCCATATTCGATGTCGACGCCTTCCTGAAGGGCAAATTGTTGATGAATCTGCGGCGACTTGCTGTGTGCAACGGGATTGCCGAAAACGGCGTAGCGGGGGAGGGCTGTCATGGTCGTGTTCCAAAAGACGGGACGGCTATTTTATAACGGCGGCGTACAGATGGAAACGATGCCGTCTGAAACGGTTGTCAGGCGGTACGGTTTTTCCCTGTATAAGCTGGGGAGAAATCCGGACATGATATGCAATTTTATCCATATTGTTGACAATCTTGCCGTCTGAAACTATATTTTACAGCTTGAAATTTGACGCAGGGCGAGTTTCAGACGGCATGGACGTGGTAGAATCATGCTGGCTTTGAGCTAATCTGCCGCGTTCCGTATATTTTGCTATTTCCCTTTTCCAGGAGCTGAAAAATGTCTATTAAAAACGCCGTAAAATTGATTGAAGAAAGCGAAGCCCGCTTTGTCGATTTGCGCTTCACCGATACCAAAGGCAAGCAGCACCACTTTACCGTGCCTGCGCGCATCGTGTTGGAAGACCCCGAAGAGTGGTTTGAAAACGGACCGGCGTTTGACGGCTCGTCCATCGGCGGCTGGAAAGGCATTGAGGCTTCCGATATGCAGCTGCGTCCCGATGCGTCTACAGCCTTCGTCGATCCTTTTTATGATGATGTTACCGTCGTCATTACCTGCGACGTCATCGACCCTGCCGACGGTCAGGGTTACGACCGCGACCCGCGCTCCATCGCACGCCGCGCCGAGGCCTATTTGAAATCTTCCGGCATCGGCGACACGGCATACTTCGGCCCCGAACCCGAATTCTTCGTCTTCGACGGCGTAGAATTTGAAACCGATATGCACAAAACCCGTTACGAAATCACGTCCGAAAGCGGCGCATGGGCCAGCGGTCTGCATATGGACGGTCAAAACACCGGTCACCGCCCTGCCGTCAAAGGCGGTTACGCGCCCGTTGCGCCGATTGACTGCGGTCAGGATTTGCGTTCCGCGATGGTAAACATTTTGGAAGGACTCGGCATCGAAGTCGAAGTCCACCACAGCGAAGTCGGTACCGGCAGCCAAATGGAAATCGGCACGCGCTTCGCCACTCTGGTCAAACGCGCCGACCAAACCCAAGACATGAAATACGTGATTCAAAACGTTGCCCACAACTTCGGCAAAACCGCCACCTTCATGCCCAAACCGATTATGGGCGACAACGGCAGCGGTATGCACGTTCACCAATCCATCTGGAAAGACGGTCAAAACCTGTTCGCAGGCGACGGCTATGCCGGTTTGAGCGACACCGCCCTTTATTACATCGGCGGCATCATCAAACACGCCAAGGCCCTGAACGCGATTACCAATCCGTCCACCAACTCCTACAAACGCCTCGTGCCGCACTTTGAAGCGCCGACCAAACTGGCCTACTCCGCCAAAAACCGTTCCGCTTCCATCCGCATTCCGTCCGTGAACAGCAGCAAAGCACGCCGCATCGAAGCGCGTTTCCCCGATCCGACCGCCAACCCATACTTGGCGTTCGCCGCCCTGCTGATGGCCGGTTTGGACGGTATTCAAAACAAAATCCATCCGGGCGACCCTGCCGATAAAAACCTGTACGATCTGCCGCCGGAAGAAGATGCATAGGTGCCGACCGTTTGCGCTTCTTTGGAAGAAGCACTTGCCGCCCTCAANGCCGACCACGAATTCCTCCTGCGCGGCGGCGTGTTCAGCAAAGACTGGATCGACAGCTACATCGCCTTTAAAGAGGAAGATGTCCGCCGCATCCGCATGGCGCCGCACCCGCTGGAATTTGAAATGTATTACAGCCTATAAACTCTCAGGTTTCAGTAGAAATGCCGTCTGAACACAGTTTCAGACGGCATTTTGCATTTGAACGGCAAAACGGCGGAGCAGGGGCGGTGTTTTTCAGCGGTTGGGCGATATTTGCTACAATAGGCTTTTATTTCTTGGCTGTTTGAACCATGACTGTATCGAAATCAGGTTTTATCGGGCAAATCTTTTCCCGCAATATGCTTGTCTGTATTTTTACGGGGTTTACCTCGGGGCTGCCGCTGTACTTTCTGATTAACCTGATTCCGGCATGGTTACGCAGCGAGCAGGTGGATTTGAAGAGCATCGGGCTGATGGCGTTAATCGGTCTGCCGTTTACTTGGAAATTTTTGTGGTCCCCGCTGATGGACGCGGTCAGGCTGCCCGTTTTGGGGCGGCGGCGCGGGTGGATGCTGCTGACGCAGGCAGGTTTGCTGGCGGCTTTGGCGGCATATGCCTTTTTAAACCCCCGTAATCATCTGCCGCTGATTGCTGGCTTGTCGGTGCTTGTTGCTTTTTTTTCCGCCAGTCAGGATATTGTATTGGATGCGTTCAGGCGCGAGATTTTGTCAGACGAAGAATTGGGTTTGGGCAACTCGGTTCATGTGAACGCCTACCGGATTGCCGCTTTGGTTCCAGGTTCATTGAGTTTGGTGCTGGCGGACAGGATGCCGTGGTCAGAAGTATTTGTTATCACTTCATTATTTATGCTGCCCGGTCTTCTGATGACGCTGTTTCTCGCGCGCGAACCCGTGTTGCCGCCTGCCGTTCCTAAAACGTTGAAGCAGACCGTGGTAGAGCCGTTTAAAGAATTTTTTACACGTAAAGGCATCGCTTCGGCTGTATGCGTGCTGCTGTTTATCTTCCTTTACAAACTCGGCGACAGTATGGCAACCGCGTTGGCAACGCCGTTTTATCTGGATATGGGTTTCAGCAAGACCGACATCGGTTTGATTGCCAAAAATGCAGGACTGTGGCCGGCAGTGGCGGCAGGTATCTTGGGCGGCGTGTGGATGCTGAAAATTGGCGTAAACAAAGCCTTGTGGATATTCGGCGCGGTGCAGGCTGTAACCGTTTTGGGGTTTGTATGGCTGGCAGGGTTCGGACATTTCGATACAGTCGGTACAAGCGAGAGGCTGATGCTGGCGGCAGTTATCGGCGCAGAGGCAGTCGGCGTGGGTTTGGGGACGGCGGCGTTCGTATCGTATATGGCGCGCGAGACCAATCCCGCATTTACCGCAACGCAGCTTGCACTGTTTACCAGCCTGTCCGCCGTTCCCCGTACGGTCATCAATTCCTTTGCCGGTTATCTGATCGAATGGCTCGGTTATGTACCGTTTTTCCAGCTGTGTTTCATACTTGCCCTGCCGGGTATGCTGCTGTTGCTGAAAGTTGCGCCTTGGAACGGGGAGAAAACTCAGGATGCAGGCAGATGAACGCGTCAAACTGGAGCGTTTACCTGATATTGTGTGAAAACAGCGCGTTCTATTGCGGTATCAGCCCGAATCCGCAACAGCGGCTTGCCGCCCACACAGCCGGAAAAGGCGCGAAATATACCCGCGTATTCAAACCGGTAGCGATGCGTATCGTTGCAGGCGGGATGGATAAAGGCACTGCGCTCAAACAGGAAATCGCCGTCAAAAAACTGACCGCCGCACAAAAACGGCAATTGTGGGAACAGGCGGAAAAAATGCCGTCTGAAACCTGACGGTTCAGGTTCGGACGGCATGGGTACAGCAGTTGGCAACAATCAGGACAAAGCAGGGCAGGCGACGCTGTCGTTTTTGATAAAGACAATAGGTTTGTAACGGCAATGAAGATAAGTGGAAAACAGCGCGAGCATTATTTGAATACGGATTATCTGCAATGAAAAGAACGGTTTTTTCCAAGATGGCGCAAGATTTCTTCGACGGGAAAACGGATGCCGAAACGTTTTACAACCGGTTTATGGACGATTGGATTGCCAACAGTAGCAAGCCGGATGACGTGCGTGTGCCTGTTCCCTATATCGAACAGTCTTTGAGTTTGGCTGTCGACAGTTATTGTCCTGTGGAGTTTCGGGATGATATGCAGCCGTATGATTATGATGAAGAGCAGTTGAAGCGGGTTGTCGGTATTTATCTGCAAACCGATGATGTGGATGAGGCTTATCGGATGATGAGGAGGCAGGGTTTGATTTGATGGCTTGATGCCGTCTGAACTTGGTTTCAGACGGCATTTTTATTGCCCTTTGTTTGGAAAAACGGGGCGTTTTGCGGCGGATGCCGCTTTTTTTTACGGAGTTTTGAAAAAGGAAAACCGACGTTTCAACAAACAGGACGGCACATAAAGCGTCGCCCTATGAAAGTGAAGGCATATATCAGTATTTTTTATACGCCAACAGAAAAGAAAATGATAAACTGTTTGTTGGATTTGTATTGATTAATCAGTATATTTTTTATGCCGAGGTATTTTTCCTTATCGGTATCCCTTCTTTTATGAGGATGCCTGCCGCTCATATAAAGAACGGGGAAGACCCGATGGGAAAATATGGTACAGCCCTCGATATCGCACAATATGTCAACTTAAAGAGTTAGTATCTACCATGAATATATTCTTTAACTAATTTCTAAGCTTGAAATTATGAGACCATATGCTACTACTATTTATCAACTTTTTATTTTGTTTATTGGGAGTGTTTTTACTATGACCTCATGTAAACCTGTTAATGAACAAACCAGTTTCAACAATCCCGAGCCAATGACAGGATTTGAACATACGGTTACATTTGATTTTCAGGGCACCAAAATGGTTATCCCTTATGGCTATCTTGCACGGTATACGCAAGACAATGCCACAAAATGGCTTTCTGACACGCCCGGGCAGGATGCTTACTCCATTAATTTGATAGAGATTAGCGTCTATTACAAAAAAACCGACCAAGGCTGGGTTCTTGAGCCATACAACCAGCAAAACAAAGCACACTTTATCCAATTTCTACGCGACGGTTTGGATAGCGTGGACGATATTGTTATCCGAAAAGATGCGTGTAGTTTAAGCACGACTATGGGAGAAAGATTGCTTACTTACGGGGTTAAAAAAATGCCATCTGCCTATCCTGAATATGAAGCTTATGAAGATAAAAGACATATTCCTGAAAATCCATATTTTCATGAATTTTACTATATTAAAAAAGGAGAAAATCCGGCGATTATTACTCATCGGAATAATCGAATAAACCAAACTGAAGAAGATAATTATAGCACTGGCGTAGGTTCCTGTATTAACGGTTTCACGGTACAGTATTATCCGTTTATTCGGGAAAAGCAGCAGCTCACACAGCAGGAGTTGGTAGGTTATCACCAACAAGTAGAGCAATTGGTACAGAGTTTTGTAAACAATTCAAGTAAAAAATAATTTAAAGGATCTTATTATGAATGAGGGTGAAGTTGTTTTAACACCAGAACAAATCCAAACCTTGCGTGGTTATGCTTCCCGTGGCGATACCTATGGCGGTTGGCGTTATTTGGCTAATTTGGGCGACCGTTATGCGGATAATGCTGCCGCAATTGTCGGTAAGGATGCAAACTTAAATGGTTTGAATTTATGGATGAAAAAAGGTGTGGAAAACCTATGGGATGATACGGTCGGTAAAAAGATCCGTTTAATGTGTATTTCCGTTTTTTGGATTGTGGTTTTCAATTTATAGCGAATTGGGTTCGGCATATACGGCATTGCAAAAAGCGTTTGACTCTCCAATGCCGTCTGAAAACCGGTTTCAGACGGCATTTGCGTTCAGTGAGAAAGGCCGCGCCTGCCGCCCGAACGTCTCGCCGCAGCCTCTGCATAACGGCTCACCTCTTTTTCCAAGTCTTCCAAGTTCAAAGGAAAATCAGGCAGTCTGTCTCCCTGTTTCTCTTCGCGGACAATCCGCCTGCCATCCAAATACCACGTCTGTTGCGCATGATAGGTCTGTATATCCGCCGTTACGCCATCCGCTTTCAATGCTACCGTCGAAGATTGTGCAATAAAAAGATTTCCGTTTTTCAAATAATATTCGAAACTCTGGCGTTTTTTCCCATTGTCGAAACTCCAATAGACTTTTTGCGGCAGACCGTCCGCATCATAGCCGACCACAAGACTGTTTGCCTTCATCCCCCGTGGCATCAATTCCCGCATATTCTGATAAAACACATAATCGCGTGAGTCCGACGCAATCCGGTTGCTCTCTTCGCGGAAGTCCCAAACCTTCTGCTCATCATTCGCGACATCCCGGTATTTCGCCAAATATACCTGAGCCATCTGATAACACCCGAGACAATGCTCATAAACATCTTCCCCGATTTTCCCGCGCCCCGCCGCATCAAATACCGAACCGTCCGGTTGCCAAATAACCCGATATTCTCCTGTCGTTTCATAATTTTCCCCGTGAACCGTTCCGCCGTACACATTTACAGAAAACGGACGATCGTTCCGATACAGATATTCGGCATTAACAAACGCTTCCGGCGAGCGTTGCAAAAGCGAAACCGCAACCAAACCGCCCTCGCCGATATAGTAATCCAGCCAGACCTCTTCCCCATGTTCCTGCTCCGTTACGTGAAACCATTTCGCCTTTTCTTTCAAACGACTGAGCCGGATAGCGAGCGCGAGATAATCCTTCTCCGACTGCAACGGACCGTCATCCGCAGTTCCGGCAAGACTTTCCTCCGTCCTCATCGATTCCTTCACGATGACAACCGCCCTGTCGGCATTTCGGAACAGGCGGGCAAGTTTCGCCACAAAAGCATTCGGATTTTCAGGTATTTCAGTTGCCGTATCGCTCAAAAACCAACGCGGATTAATCTCATAGGCAATACCCTTCCCCAGCCAAAAGGCAAATACAAGTGCAAAAAATGACAACAATACCAGTTTGAATTTTTTAAACATATTTATTTTTCGTTTAAAAGGATATATCGATTATATCAGACGAGCTTTGATTGCCGGGGTTTGCTATTTTTTGTTGTAATAATCAAATCGCACGTTGACTATGTCTTTCTCGGTAAAAATATAACGGAGCATTGTTTTAAGCCTTTCATAACGTTCATTAATTCCTACGCTATCAGGTAGCCAAGGGGAAGCTTTAATTTCAAAAAGTTTCCAATTTGGAACCATTAAGAAATCAATAATGGTACCGATTCCAATGACAACATATCTTGGTATATCCATCGGATAAGGATATTTTTTTCTAACCTCAATTAAATCATTCTCCAACTTCCAATATTCTTCATCATCCCACACCCCGTCATCATACCATTTGCCAATAAATGAATTTTCGTCATACCCCTCAAAATAAGGAACGTTTCTTATAATATCCTTGAACTCACACATAATAATGTATCTCCAATATAATTAAACTTTTCATCTCAATCTACCTTTACTATGTTGTATTGGAAAGTAAAAAAATTTCCAGTCCTCTACATCTAGATCAGTAAAAATATAACGAAGCATTACTCTGAACCTTTCATAACGCTCATTAATTTTGACACTTTTAGGCAACCAAGGAGAAGCTTTAATTTCAAAAAGTTTCCAATTTTGAACCATTAAAAAATCAATAATGCTACCGATTCCAATCACGATGTCCCTTGGTATATCCATCGGATAAGGATATTTTCTCCTAACCTCGATTAAATTATTCTCCAATTTCCAATATTCTTCATCATCCCACACCCCGTCATCATACCATTTGCCAATAAATGAATTTTCGTCATACTCTTCAAAACAAGGGATGTTTCTTCTAAAATCCTTGAACTCGCACATAATAATTAATCTCCAATACGATTTAGGTTTTTATCAAATGTACCGTTTCTTGTTTCTTTTATATAATGTTATTCATCGTAGTAAGGTTCTGTTGAATAATTGTCTTTGCCCCCGGCAATGATAGTAACAATTTTCCCTTTTGCTTCCCATGCTTGTACTCCTATTTCATCAAACTCATAGACATATGTCGGATAAGATTCATTTGATAAATAATATTCATCAATACCGTATGATTTAGGGTGATGGAAAAGTTGTTTAAAATCTTCAAAATTTAGACCTATTAAATTAACGCCCATAAAATATAGCTCCTGATAACAAAATATCGAAATAATTTTGTTTTTTTTGACGGAAATGAGTAAATTTGAGTCGGGAGATTCATAATATTCTGTTCCAAACTCATCAGGAGGTTCATACATAAAAGTTTCCAGTATGTTTTTGTACTGTGTTATATCAGCACCAAAACGGAATATTCCTACAGAAGTAAAAGGTAAAAATTCGGGAGTTTTAACGACCGCGTCGACCATGCTCTTCTCCTTTTGCTTTTCGATTGGCATTTTTTGTAATATTTCTGATTTTTCGCTCAATCTTTAAGCGTTCATTTTTGGACATTCCGGGAATAATTTTATTTGTTAATTCAGCAATTTTTGATTCCGCTGATATTTGACTTCGACCGCCATCTCCATGTTTTTCATTCTTGGAGCTTCCTGTTCTTTTTGGCGGACACGCATTATGAACCCAAACCCCTTCCGTTTCCGCCTTATCACCCTTGACAAAGTAGGTATGCCAGTCGGCAACGGTCAGATTGTAGGCTTTGAGCGGTTTTGGTTTGACAACGATGTTGCGGACGGTTTGGGTTTTGCCGCTTTCGGATAACAGCCTGTTTCCCGTTTTCAAATCTTCCGCTTTAATCCATTTGCCGCCCGAATAAAACGGGTGGATTTTATTGGAAATCAGGGTTTGGCTGTTGCCGATGCCGTCTGAAACTTTAATGTAAACGGTTTCTTGATACGGATTGCCGTATCGGGCGGTAACGGGTTTGTATCCCGTTACCCCGCTTGCCTCGTCCTTGGCGAAGACGCGGTCGCCGACCCGGATACGGGCGATGGCTTTGTAGCCGTCTGCCGTTTTGACCAAGGTGCTGCCGTGGAAGGAGCAGGTGTAGGATTTTGAGAAATCCCCGCTAACCGCAGCCTTCCCCGGTTTTGCCGCCCTTCCTAGTTTTGCCGCCTTCCCCAGTTTCGCCAACTTCTCAGCTTTGGCAAACGGCAGGATGTTGGCCAGGGCTTCGACGGTTTCGGCGGCATTGGGATTTTCCTGTATCCACCGATCAACGGC
>NZ_JBPBFH010000149.1:0-362 GCF_050896295.1 Neisseria sp. SLRRB23 | reverse complement strand
GTCGAGTCTCGTGGGCTCGGAGATGTGTATAAGAGACAGGGTATGAACATTGGTCTTGTGATAAGAATAAACATTTCTTGTTTTTCTATGACTTGTGGTCTAAATATACAAGTCGAAAATCTGGGAAGAAATGCTGACCGGCATACACGGCGAATTTATCAAAGCCGTCAAAACCGGACGCGGCGGCCGCCTCAAATTCCGACAATATCCCGACGCCGCAAGGCTTTGGCGCGATGACGCGTCCCGCACAAGATGCCGTCTGAACTCACGTGTTGCCGTTCAGACGGCATTTTCATTTCCTTTTTCCGCCTGCCGCCCTTTGAAAGTCCCTTACGCGCCGCCCTGTTTGAAACAAAGCAAAC
>NZ_JBPBFH010000148.1:0-388 GCF_050896295.1 Neisseria sp. SLRRB23 | reverse complement strand
AAGACACTAAGCGGCAGGGTGAAGCGAACCGGACCGCAAACCGACACAGGTGGGCAGGATGAGAATGCTAAGGCCATTGAGAGAACTCGGGAGAAGGAACTCGGCAAATTGATATCGTAACGTCGGGAGAAGGTATACGTCAAAGCCGGCATCAAGGGCGCAACCCTGATTGACGATACTTATAATGCGAATCCCGACAGTATGAAAGCCGCGGTTGACGTGTTGGCGCGTATGCCTGCGCCGCGCATTTTCGCCATCACTGCCTGAACCGTACAGCTTCGACAAGATGGATTCGTTGTTCTGCACCGGCTTGGGCTGCACCTTGCCGCCGTCTGACCTGTCTCTTATACACATCTCCGAGCCCACGAGACTCGACGTCATCTCGTAT
>NZ_JBPBFH010000147.1:0-388 GCF_050896295.1 Neisseria sp. SLRRB23 | reverse complement strand
CGGCATACGAGATGACGTCGAGTCTCGTGGGCTCGGAGATGTGTATAAGAGACAGATCCGCCACCGCATCGAAGACGTTATCAGCGAAGAGCAAAAACTGTCTTATGCCGGTCGTCCAAGCAGCGCATCGCCTGCAAACATAACACCGGCGACGGCATTATTTCCGCGCTGCAAGTCTTGGCGGCGCTGCAAATCCTGAACCAAGACCTCGCCACCGTTTGCGCCGACTGGCAGCCGTATCCGCAAACGATGATTAACGTGCGCATCCAAAACGGTTTCCAACCATTTGAGCCGACTGCGCGTGGAAGGTCTGGTGGACTTTACGCGTTACCACCGCATTATCGAATACCTGTCTCTTATACACATCTCCTAGCCCACGAGACTCGAC
>NZ_JBPBFH010000146.1:0-388 GCF_050896295.1 Neisseria sp. SLRRB23 | reverse complement strand
ACAGACGACAAAAGCAAAATCTTTGCCGAACTGAATCAGGCACACGATATCATCCATCCGCTCAGCGAGCTGGTGTCTATGGAGCTGATTAAAGAGCCGCTGGACAAGGCGAAACAAAGGAACGAAGAACTTGGGACACTCAAACTCTGTGCCGCTTTGGAGCAATATCTTTCGGGCAAACTCCCCATCGACAAAATGGGCACCGACCTGCCGACCGCCGAACTGTTGGGCGAACGCGGCAAACACGCCCTTGAGTCACAGCAATCAGATTTAATTCACTCAAACGAGCTTCAGCATTAGCGGCAGCAGTGAAAGATTTGAAACCACGTGTCGGCAGGCGACGTTGCACGGTCATGTGACCGCCTTCAAGACCTACCTTGTGGAAACC
>NZ_JBPBFH010000145.1:0-389 GCF_050896295.1 Neisseria sp. SLRRB23 | reverse complement strand
AAACGTTGCATGTAGGGATTGTGGTGTCGGCAAAATTCTGACCCTCTTACAAAGCAGAGAAAAGCGCATGTGCGGCGGTGTTGTGCTCGGGTGCTTTGTAGGCACAGACAAACAGCAGAGCGCATGCCTGCTGTTCAAATTCGATTTCCGCCAGCGGGCGCGCAATCAGCGAAGGGGAAAGGGTTTGGGAAACGCGCAACGCCAAATCCACGCCTTCGGCAATCAAATCGACGTGGCGGTTGTCCCCAAATCCCTCATAAGTTTGAGCCGCGTTGGTAATCATGCCGCCTGAAGATTTTTGCACAATCTCTTCCAAAGGCAGGTTTTCAAATTCGGTGCCTTTGATTTGATTGTTCAGGTTGGCGATGTAGGTTTGATGGTGTTTGCCG
>NZ_JBPBFH010000144.1:0-389 GCF_050896295.1 Neisseria sp. SLRRB23 | reverse complement strand
CGAGATGACGTCGAGTCTCGTGGGCTCGGAGATGTGTATAAGAGACAGGTGCCTGTTTGGACAAGCGTTCTTGAGAGCGGTAAAATCAAGATTTGCCTGAAAAGGGCAGGGCGATATGCCGTGCTTGGATTTCGTCCTACGAGAGCCCCTGCCCGCCTCCACCATCAACGAAACACGCGGCAAAGGCGTGCCGGTTGCCGCCAAAAAAGACTGGGTGGCACTGAGCGGACGTTCGCGCGTCGTCGTTTACGTCCTTTCGAAAATGCGTGGATGAAGTTCGACGTGTGCTACTACTTCGTTGTCACCCTCTTTATTTTGTTTGATTTGGAGGTTGCGTTTATGTTGTCGTGGGCAGTTGTGCTCAAAGACTTGGGCGTGTACGGCTTCTG
>NZ_JBPBFH010000143.1:0-278 GCF_050896295.1 Neisseria sp. SLRRB23 | reverse complement strand
GGCATATCGCATGGCACAACCAGAAGCCAGTCGGCCGGTGCCAGCTGGAAATCGGTCGCGGCAGTACACAAAGCCGAAAGCGGGCCGGAATGNTGCCACTGCCGNGCGTCCGGAAANATATGCGGGCTCCTTCGAGCATACTCCCATCGCGCAAATTCTTTGAAATCAAAGACATTTTGCGCGAACAAAAGATGCACACCGTTTGCGAGGAAGCCTCCTGCCCCAACATCGGCGAATGCTTCAGCAAAGGCACAATCTCCGAGCCCACGAGACTCGAC
>NZ_JBPBFH010000142.1:0-343 GCF_050896295.1 Neisseria sp. SLRRB23 | reverse complement strand
CGGAGATGTGTATAAGAGACAGGACGACAGCCGCGTCACCATGGATTTCTGCCTGAAAGAACTGCTTAAGGAAGACTTCGACACCATCGGCGTCGCNGTACTGCACGAAAAAATCAAAGCCAACAGTTCGACGGCAACTTCGCCGTCTGAAAACTTGGATACGGAAGCATTGCCCAAAGAAATGTCCAAATGCCTGACAACACGTTGTGCCAATTCGGGATTGGCATTGCCTGTAAATACCATCAAACTGTCGTACGCAGCCATATTCTCACCTGATTTTATGTAGGGCGAACGCAGGAAAATGTTTGCCAAATGGGTGCGGGCCTGTTCATTATACACATCT
>NZ_JBPBFH010000141.1:0-389 GCF_050896295.1 Neisseria sp. SLRRB23 | reverse complement strand
AGATTTACGAGCAACCGTAACAACCGGTTTTTGGCCAGCAATTGTCTCTAAATCTGAAACAGCATGCTCCATAACATTTTTATCAGCAACGGCCTCACCTACACCCATATTTAAGGTGATTTTCTCAATACGCGAACAGCATACCGATGGCGAAGCCGCCGACCACCAAGTGCCAGTACCAAGGCATAGCAAACATAGCGTTGGTGTCAGAACCGATGAAGTTAAACAGCGAAGACATCGCAATCATACCGATTTTCCACACCGCCGCCGGTAATGGCAGCACGAATAACCGGCGCGGGTACAACCTCGCCTTTTCCTTGGTCGATCAAAACCATCGCCATGCGTTTGCCGCCATTTGCGGCAGTCAAGTCGCCAAAGATACTGCCGCC
>NZ_JBPBFH010000140.1:0-358 GCF_050896295.1 Neisseria sp. SLRRB23 | reverse complement strand
GTCGAGTCTCGTGGGCTCGGAGATGTGTATAAGAGACAGATAGTGGATTAACAAAAATCAGGACAAGGCGACGAAGCCGCAGACAGTACAAATAGTACGGAACCGTCGGAAAACAGGACGATACGGCTGCTTTCATCGAGCATGAACGGCATGGGTTTGATACATCTCTGGCAAATCAGGGGCATATCGGCTTTGACGTTCAGGTCGAGGAACAGGCGTTGCAGTTGGGATGGCAATTTCGAGGCAGCCGATGCCGTCTGAAAGGCGATTGTCTGGCGGGACAGACGCGTTCTGTTTGTCTGTTTGGAAACGGTTGGGACTGTCTCTTATACACATCTCCGAGCCCACGAGACTCGAC
>NZ_JBPBFH010000013.1:0-59339 GCF_050896295.1 Neisseria sp. SLRRB23 | reverse complement strand
CGCGGGACGATGCGGCGACGAGTTCCTGTTCGACGGCAAAGCGTTTGCCGCCGCCGTGGGCGGGTATGCCGGTCAGTGTGCCGCAGGCGGTGAGGACGAGGGGGATGAGGAGGAGCAGGATTTTCATGGCAGGGTTTGTTTTATTTTGAACGGGTGTGAGTGTAAGGGGATTTTAAGGATTTGTAAACAAAAGGGGCAAAAATGCCGTCTGAAAAGCGCAAGGGCTTTCAGACGGCATTGTTTTTCTGTTTGACGGCCTCAATCCAAAATCTTGCCGACGATTTCGCCCACGTCTTTCGACAATCCTTCCTGCGCCCAAATGCGCTGCAATGCTTGTTTCACCAAGTTTTTGCGGTGCGGCTCGAGCTTGTTGCAGAGGTTGAACGCCTGCACCAAACGGGCGGCAACCTGCGGGTTGAAGCGATCGATTTCGATGACTTTGTCGGCGATGAAGCGGTAGCCGCTGCCGTCTTCTGCGTGGAAATGCGGGACGTTGCGGCTGAAGCTGCCGATAAGCGAGCGGGCTTTGTTGGGGTTTTCGAGGCTGAATTTCGGATGCTGCAAGGCGGTTTGAACCTGTTGCAGGGCGTCGCTGCGGCGGCTTGAGCCGACGAGGGCGAAATATTTGTCCATCACCAGCGCGTCGTCTGAAAACTTGTCGGCAAACTGCGCCAGCAGGCGGTTGCGCGTATCACTTTCGTTACCGTTTACGGCGGACAGTATGCCCCATTCATGGGTCATGTTTTGCGCCATTTCGCCGTATTTTTCGGCAACGGTTTCGATGTGGACGGGGTCGGCGCGCAGGACAAAGGCGCGGCAGACGTTGCGCAGCGTGCGCCAGCCGGCGGTTTCGGGGCTGTATTCGTAGCTTTGGTTTTCCTGCTTCGCCGCCTGACGGTTCAATTCGTGCCATTTCNGCAGAAAGCGGACGGCAAGCGTATCCAACAAGGCTTCGCGCGCCTGATGGTAGCGCAGCGGGTCGATGTTTTCTGCGCCATCCCACAGCTCGGCTTCAGACGGCACGCCCAAAAGCAGGGCTTTGAAGGCGTTGTCCAAGAGGTCGTCTGAAATGACTTTTTCGACGGCGGCAAGCAGTTTTTCGTGTTTCGGCAACTCGACGCCGTCTGAAAGCGCGGCAAGGTTGGCGGCGACGGCGCGGCGGTAGAGCGTTTGCGCGGCTTCCCAGCGCGTGAAGGCGTCGCTGTCGTGGGCAAGCAGGAGCAGCAGGTTATCGTCGCTGTACGGATAGTTCAGATGCACTGGCGCGCTGAAGCCGCGCAGCAGCGAGGGAACGACGGCTTCGGTTACGTCTTCAAGCGGGAAGGTCTGTTCGGCTTCGGTCAGCAGCAACACGGCTTCGGTTGCGCGTTTGCCCTGATAATCGAATGCCCCCGCTTCGCCGTTGCGGTTCAGCAGCCCGATTTTGACGGGAATCATCATCGGCTGTTTATCCGCCATATCGGGCGTGGGCGGCACGGTTTGTTTGACGGTCAACTCGAACACATTGTTTTTCAGACGGCCTTCCGCTTCCAAAACGGGCGTGCCTGCCTGACTGTACCACAAGGCGAACTGGTCGAGATTGATGCCGTTCGCGTCCGCCATCGCCGCGCGGAAATCGTCGCAGGTCACGGCCTGGCCGTCGTGGCGTTGGAAATAGAGCTTCATGCCTTTTTGGAAGCCCTCTTCGTCGAGCAGGGTGTGATACATCCGCACCACTTCCGCGCCTTTTTCATAAACGGTCATGGTGTAGAAATTGTTCATCTCCTCATAGCTGGCGGGGCGCACCGGATGCGCCGTCGGGCCTGCGTCTTCGGGGAACTGGTGCTGGCGCAGCAAGCGGATGTTTTCGATGCGGCGTACGGCGCGGCCGGCGCGGTCGCCGGAAAACTCTTGGTCGCGGAACACGGTCAGCCCTTCCTTCAGCGAAAGCTGGAACCACTCGCGGCAGGTTACGCGGTTGCCCGTCCAGTTGTGGAAATATTCGTGTCCGACCACGGATTCGATGCCTTCGAAATCGGTATCGGTGGCGGTGCGGCTGTCGGCGAGGACGAACTTGGTGTTAAAAATGTTCAGCCCCTTGTTTTCCATCGCGCCCATATTGAAATCGCCCACGGCGACGACCATGAAAATATCCAAGTCGTATTCCAAACCGAAGCGCGTTTCGTCCCACTTCATCGCGTTTTTCAAGGATTCCACGGCAAAGCCGACCTTGGGCTTGTCCGCCTCGGTGGTGTAAAACTCGATTTTGACGTTTCTGCCGCTCATGGTGGTGAAACGGTCTTCCGTGACCGCCAAGTCGCCCGCGACCAAAGCAAACAGATAGCTCGGCTTGGCAAACGGGTCTTCCCATTTCACCCAATGGCGGCCGTCTGAATACTCGCCGCCGTCGATTTTGTTGCCGTTGGAAAGCAAAACGGGATAGCGTTTTTTGTCCGCGACGATGGTGGTCGTGAACTTGGACATCACATCAGGACGGTCGATGTAAAACGTGATTTTGCGGAAGCCCTCCGGCTCGCACTGGGTAAACAGATTGCCTCCGGAAGCATACAGCCCCATCAGCGATTTGTTTTCCGCCGGCAGGATTTCGGTTTCCACTTCAACGGTGAAGCGTTCGGACGGCACGTCTGCAATCGTCAGCGTTTCGCCTTCCAACACATAATCCGCCGCCGCCCCGTTGATTTTGACGGACAAAAGTTTCGCCGAACCGTCCAACACCAGCGGCTCTCCTATCCTCTGTGGCTCGACCGTCAAACGGGATTTCACGACGGTTTGCGGTTCGGCAATATCGAAATGCAGGTCGGTTTCGAGAATGCGGTAGGCAGGCGTTTGGTAATCTTTCAGATAACGGACGGTTTTGCTCATTTTTTTCTTTCAATATTGTTTGGTTTGACTGGAAAAGGCTTCAGACGGCATGGGCGCATCCCGCGTATGCCGTCTGAAGCCGCAACGGCGGCACGGGCGTACCGCCGAACAACCGGTTTGAATTTCAATCTTTATTCCCACGCGCGGACAAACTCTTCCCAATGCGGCTTTTCCCCGACTTGTGCGGACAGGTAATTCCGCATCCGTTTGATTTCCATTTCGTATTCGTCCGCATCCAGCCTGCCGCTGACCAGACAGAAACGCAGATACATCAGATACGTGTTTGCCGCGTCGGTTTCGCAATAATTGCGGATTTCCTTCAGCCTGCCCGCGTGGAACGCCTCCCACACCTTGCTGCCGTCCATACCCAGCTTGCCCGGAAAGCCGCACAGTTTCGCCATATCGTCCAGCGGCACATTCGCCCTCGGCTGGTAAAGCGCGAGCAAATCCATCAAATCGCAGTGGCGTTGGTGGTAACGGCTGATGTAGTTGTTCCACTTGAAATCGCGGCTGTCGCCGAAATCGCCGTCGCCCATATCCCAATAACGCGCGGCGTTGATGCCGTATATCAGGGAGCGGTAATGCAGTACGGGCAGGTCGAAACCGCCGCCGTTCCAACTGACCAGCTGCGGCGTATGTTTTTCCACCAACTCGAAAAATTTGGCGATAACCACTTCCTCGCCGTCGTCCGCCTCGCCGATTGTGCCGATATGGATTTTGTCCTGCCCCCAACGCATGCAGCACGAAATCGCCACAACCTGATGAAGATGATGCTGCATAAAATCGCCGCCCGTTTGGGCGCGGCGTTTCTGCTGGGCAAACAGCACCACTTCATCGTCGGGCAGCGAGGACGGCAGCTCGTACAATGTTCGGATACCCTGCACATCGGGTACGGTTTCAATATCGAAAGCCAAAATCGTATTCATGGCAGTACCTTGCATTCAAAAACAGACTTGCGCCTATTGTGTCATTAAAAGGCGGATAAAAAAAGAGGCAACCCCCCACAGGATTGCCCCAATACCTCAAATCAGAGATTTACGCTTCACAAACAATACAGGCTTTCGCCTGCGGCTTTACCCGCGTAGCTCAACCCTACGCCGACAAACTTTCGTTTCACCGTATCCGATGAAACGCCAACCAGTCATAAAACTGACCGGCACATCCTTTCAGACGGCATTTCTTGGCTACGTCTGTAATTTCATGTAGCGAAATGTACGCCATTTTTTACAGTTTGCCAAGCATTTTTTACAAAACGGATATAGAAACGTTTATTTTATAAAATAGTGAATTTTTTGATTTTTTAGATTAAAATTCTAATAATCTATTTAAATTGATGCTTAATTTTATAATATCTATATATTTGACAATATATTTCTCAAGATGGTACCGAGCAAAATAACGGTTATTGAAAGGTAATTTGCAACATTTTGTTTTTAAAGGAAATTAATTTTAATATATTAACCATATCGATAGAATATATTCATTGATTTATCATGTATTCTTCAAATTTTCTTTGAAATCTATTTTTAAAATCAAAAAATATTATTTTTTAGACACTTAAAATAACAGCAATTATTAAATGCTTCTGTTTATATAATTCAATTTTTCGCATTTAAAAAAACAATCGCAAAACTCAATTTTCCCTTAATAGTTCATTATGTAGTTTCGTGTAGTTTATAAAAATCCTGTACACCTTCCGGACGGGTTTTAAAACGCTTGTGCAGCCAAAAATATTGTTCCGGATGTTCGCGCACCCTGTCTTCGATAAAACGGTTCATGCGCTGCGCGTCGGCCTGCGCATCTTCACTCGGAAAGGATTCCCAAGCAGGGTAGAAATGCAGTGTAACCGTATTGTCTGCCTCGCGGACGGGGATGGCGGGTATCACTTTGGCATTTGCAAGCGCGGCAATGCGGCTCAAGCCGGTAATCGTTGCCGTCTGAATACCGAAAAAATCTACAAAAACCGAATCGTTGCGTCCGAAATCCTGATCGGGCAGATACAGAAACGGCGCGCTGCTTTTGCGGAACTGTTTGACGAGGGCACGCAGCCCTTCGGTGCGCCCGATGAGGAAAACGTTGTGATAGCGGTTGCGGCCTTTCAAAATCTGTTCGTCCAATATCTTGTTTTTTTGATGGGAATACATACTGATCAGCGGGACATCCTGATTAAGCGCGTACACCGCCATTTCAAAAGCGGTGAAGTGTGGGTACAGGATGATGACTTTTTCCCCCGCCGCCAGCGCGTCGTCCAAATAATGCTTATTGCGGTAGCGCACCAGTGATTTCAGGCGTTTGGCAGGCGCGTACCAATATAAACCGTATTCCAACATCAGTTTCGCCATGTGTTTGAAATGCTGCTTCAATACGGTTTTACGCTTTTCCTCACTCCATTCGGGAAAACATTTCGCCAAATTGATTTCGCCGATACAGCGGCGCGGTTTGACCAGAAGGTAGGCAAGTGAACCCGTCAGGTCGGCAATCTTGTGCAGCAGCGCAAACGGCAGAAACTGCAAAACATACAGTACAAAAAATATAAATTTCATCTCGATACACATTTTCTTTTCAGACGGCAAAATACAAATGCCGTCTGAAACTATTGAAACCTTCCGCGCTTGACCTGCATCCCCGAAGGATTGAGTTTGGACGCAAGCCCATGGTTGCGCAAGGCATGGGTCAAGGCCACCGCCAAACCGTCCGCCGCATCCGCCTGCGGCGTTCCCGAAAGCCCCAGCATCTGCACCACCATATGCTGCACCTGTTCTTTCGCTGCCTTGCCTTTGCCGACTACCGCCTGTTTGACCTGCAAGGCCGTGTATTCCGAAACGGGCAAACCATGACTGACCAATGCCGCCAATGCCGCGCCCCGCGCCTGACCGAGCATCAGCGTCGATGCAGGGTTGACGTTGACGAAAACCTGTTCCACTGCCGCCTGTTGAGGCTTGTAAACGGTAACGACTTCGCCGATATGCCGCACAATCACGGCAATCCTGTCTGCCAGTGCGGCATTGGCGGGCGTTTTGATGCAGCCTGAGGCAACATAAAAATGATCCCGCCCCCTGACATCGATGACACCGAAACCCGTTACGCGGCTGCCCGGGTCGATGCCTAAGATACGGACGGTTGCCGACATATTCACAGCAAACCGTGTTGAATCAGTTTCTTACGCAAGGTATTGCGGTTCAGTCCCAGCATCACGGAGGCTTTGGACTGGTTGCCGCCGCATTGCTCCATCACGCACACCAGCAGCGGTTTTTCCACCTGATGCAATACCATATCGTACACGCCGCAAGGTTCGGTACCGTTCAGGTCTTTGAAATATTGTTCTAAATTTTGTCTGATGCATTGAGAAATATCGGGAAGGGTATGGGGCATGATTGCACTTTCAAAGGATAATCAAGTGTTCAGAAGGCATTTGGGCGGTAGGCGCACGCCCAACGGTCGGTTTCTTCGGCAAGTCTTTCAAGATAACCTGCAAGCATGTCGTATTGCGCCGCCGCACTGTCCAAGCAGTTGATGTCGCGGCGCGCCTGTTCACCGTCAGGCATTTCGTCGATGTACCAGCCTATGTGTTTGCGTGCGATGCGCACACCGGCGGTCTCACCATAAAACGCGTGTATGGCGCGGATGTGGTTCAAAATAGTGGCGGTGCATTCTGCCAAACTCAAGGCAGGCGGCAAAACGCCGTGTTCGGCATAATGTTTCAAATCGCGGAAGAACCACGGCCTGCCTTGCGCGCCTCGCCCTATCATGATGCCGTCTGCGGCGGTTTGTTTGAGGACAGCTTGGGCTTTTTGCGGCGAAGTAATGTCGCCGTTGACCCAAACTGGGATGTTCAGACGGCATTTGGTTTCGGCGATGAGTTCGTAACGCGCTTCGCCTTTGTACATTTGCGTGCGCGTGCGTCCGTGGACGGCAAGGGCGGCAATGCCGCAATCTTCGGCGATTTTGGCGATGACGGGCAGGTTTTTGTGGTCGTCGTGCCAACCCAAACGGGTTTTGAGGGTAACGGGTACGCCCGCCGCCTTGACCACCGCTTCCAAAATGGCGGCAACCAGCGGCTCGTCCTGCATCAGCGCGCTACCGGCTTGGACGTTGCACACTTTCTTGGCGGGGCAGCCCATATTGATGTCGATAACCTGCGCCCCGAGGCTGACGTTGTAACGCGCGGCATCCGCCATCTGCTGCGGATCGCTGCCGGCAATCTGCACGGCAACGATGCCGCCTTCATCGACAAAATCACTGCGGTGCAAGGTTTTTCTAGTATTTCTGAGCGTCGGGTCGCTGGTCAGCATTTCGCACACCGCCCAACCTGCGCCAAAATCTCGGCAAAGTCGGCGGAACGGTTTGTCGGTAATGCCCGCCATCGGCGCAAGTGCGATGGGGTTGTCGATAAAATAGCCGCCGATGTGCATAATGGGCCCGCGTTTCAAAAAAGTACGCCATTGTACATTTTTTAAGCAGGATTTCCAATCTCCGGACGCGCCCGAGATTGGGGCAGGCACCGTTTTATGGCATAATCCGCACACAGATTCCCTGCCCCGCCACTCACAGGAGGGCAGTTTATAGTGGATTAACAAAAACCAGTACGGCGTTGCCTCGCCTTAGCTCAAAGAGAACGATTCTCTAAGGTGCTCAAGCACCAAGTGAATCGATTCCGTACTATCTGTACTGTCTGCGGCTTCGTCGCCTTGTCCTGATTTTTGTTAATCCACTATATTTCCCCGTCCTATCGGTTTCCCGCTTCAGACGGCATAAGGTCTGAAAGAAAGACTACAATCATGAGTAATCCATTTTCCTCTTTAGGTTTGGGTACGGAACTCGTTTCCGCACTGACCGCGCAAGGTTACGAAAACCCGACGCCCATCCAAGCCGCCGCCATTCCCAAAGCACTCGCCGGTCATGATTTACTAGCCGCCGCCCAAACCGGCACAGGCAAAACCGCCGCCTTTATGCTGCCCAGTCTGGAACGCCTCAAACGCTACGCCACCGCCAGCACCTCGCCCGCGATGCACCCCGTGCGTATGCTCGTCCTCACCCCCACGCGCGAACTCGCCGACCAAATCGACCAAAACGTGCAGGGCTACATTAAAAACCTGCCGCTGCGGCATACCGTCTTGTTCGGCGGTGTCAACATGGACAAACAAACCGCCGACCTGCGTGCCGGCTGCGAAATCGTCGTCGCCACCGTCGGACGGCTCCTAGACCATGTGAAACAGAAAAACATCAGTTTAAACAAAGTCGAAATCGTCGTTCTGGACGAAGCAGACCGCATGTTGGATATGGGGTTCATCGACGACATCCGCAAAATCATGCAGATGCTGCCCAAACAACGCCAAACCCTGCTCTTTTCCGCCACCTTCTCCGCCCCGATACGCAAACTGGCGCAAGACTTCATGAATGCGCCCGAAACCGTCGAGGTTGCCGCCCAAAACACCACCAACGCAAATGTCGAGCAGCACATCATCGCGGTCGATACCATTCAGAAGCGCAACCTGCTCGAACGCCTGATTGTCGATCTGCATATGAACCAGGTTATCGTCTTTTGCAAAACCAAACAAAGCGTTGACCGCGTAACGCGCGAACTGGTGCGCCGCAACCTGTCCGCACAGGCGATACACGGCGACCGTTCCCAACAAAGTAGGCTCGAAACACTCAACGCCTTCAAAGACGGCAGCCTGCGCGTCCTCGTCGCCACCGAGATCGCCGCGCGTGGGCTGGAGATGGCCGAACTGCCCTTCGTCATCAATTACGAAATGCCCACCCAGCCCGAAGACTACGTCCACCGCATCGGACGCACAGGGCGCGCCGGTGCGGACGGCGTGGCGATTTCCCTGATGGACGAATCCGAACAGAAAATGTTCGAGGCCATCAAAGAATTGACCGGCAACAAGCTGCTCATCGAACGCATCGAAGGCTTCGAGCCCCGATGGTGGGAACAGGAAGGCTCAAAACCGGAAAAAACCGAAACAAGTGAACCGAGACAACGCAACCGCTACGAATCCGCCAAGGCGCAGCGCGAAAAAAATACCCGACCGGAAACCACGGCAAACGATGCGGGCGCGGCTTGCGGAAAAATTGCCGGACGCAGCCGCCGAAGCCGCCGAGAACACCAGCCGTGCGCCCTGCTCCAACCACGTTACGGCGTAAAATAGCCCTGAAAATCAAATGCCGTCTGAACATTTCCGTTTCAGACGGCATTTTTCAAACCGGACTGACGCATTGGGCGCAACCGCCCATACCGGATAAATTTCTTCCGCAAACAGTTTCAGACGGCATTTGCTGCCTGTACAATATAGTGGATTAACAAAAATCAGGACAAGGCGACGAAGCCGCAGACAGTACAAATAGTACGGAACCGATTCACTTGGTGCTTCAGCACCTTAGAGAATCGTTCTCTTTGAGCTAAGGCGAGGCAACGCTGTACCGGTTTAAATTTAATCCACTATATCATTTCCTTTTCCACTCAAACCATCAGGATTTCCCAATGTCCACCCAATTCGATGTCGCCGTAATCGGCGCAGGTCCGGCAGGCTCGGTCGCATCCGCCCTGCTCCGCAAAAAAGGTTATCAAGTCTGCGTGTTGGAAAAACAGCATTTTCCGCGCTTCGTCATCGGCGAAAGCCTGCTGCCGCACTGTATGGAAATGCTGGAAGAAGCCGGATTTGCCGATGCCGTGCGTGCCGAGCCCGGCTTTCAGTTAAAAAACGGCGCGGCGTTTTCGTGGGGCAGCCGTTATACCGAGTTTGACTTTACCGATAAATTTTCAGACGGCCCCGGCACGACTTATCAAGTGCGCCGCGCCGTGTTCGATAAAATCCTGATTGGCGAAGCCGCCAAACAAGGCGTTGAAGTACGTTTCGGGCACGGCGTAACCGCGTTTGACAACAGCGGCGATTTTGCCCGCTTGAACATCGAAACCGACACCGGTAAGNGCTATGAACTGACCGCGAAATTCGTCTTGGACGCAAGCGGTTACGGACGCGTGCTGCCGCGCCTGCTGGATTTGGAAACGCCCTCGCACCTGCCGCCGCGCCAAGCGCATTTCACGCACATCGACGACAACATCACCAACCCGAAATTCGACCGCAACAAAATCCTGATTACCACCCATCCACAACACCGCGACGTGTGGATTTGGCTGATTCCCTTCGGCGACAACCGCTGTTCCGTCGGCGTGGTCGGCACGCCCGACAAACTTGACGGCGAATCGGAAACGGTGTTGAAAAAATTTGTTTACGAATGCCCGATGCTGAACGAAATTCTGGATAAAGCCGTTTGGGAAAACGATTTTCCGTTCCGCTCCATCCAAGGCTATTCTGCCAACGTCAAATCGCTGCACGGCAGGCATTTCGCGCTATTGGGCAATGCCGCCGAGTTCCTCGATCCCGTGTTCTCGTCGGGCGTAACCATCGCGCTGCACTCCGCCAAACTGGCTGCCGATTTATTGGCGAAGCAGCTTGAAGGCGGCACGGCGGATTGGGATACTGAGTTTGCCGAACCCTTGATGATCGGCGTGGACACATTCCGCACCTATGTGGACGGCTGGTACGATTTTCGCTTCCAAAACGTCGTGTACGCGCCCGACCGCAGCCCGGAAATCAGCCGTATGCTTTCTTCGATTTTGGCAGGCTACGCGTGGGATACCGAAAACCCGTTCGTGGCGAAATCCGAACAACGCCTGACTGCCTTGTCAGAATGGGTCGGTCAGTTGGAAAGCGAATAAATCCGTACCGCCATACAAAATGCCGTCTGAATCCAATCGGGTTCAGACGGCATTTCTATTTCAACTGTTTTTATGATTACTCGGGACGCATCTGCGGAAACAGAATCACATCGCGGATGGTTTGCGAATCGGTCAGCAGCATCACTAAGCGGTCGATGCCGATGCCGCAACCGCCAGTCGGCGGCAAACCGAATTCCATCGCGCGGATGTAGTCGGCATCGTAGTGCATCGCTTCGTCGTCGCCCGCGTCTTTTTGCGCCACTTGCGCTTTGAAGCGTTCGGCTTGGTCTTCGGGGTCGTTCAACTCGGAATAGCCGTTTGCCAGCTCGCGACCGACAACGAACAATTCGAAACGCTCGGTCAGACCTTGTTTCGTATCCGAAGCACGCGCCAACGGGGAAACCTCAACCGGGTAATCGACGATAAAGGTCGGGTTCCACAATTTGCCCTCGGCACAACCTTCAAACAGGGCAAGTTGCAGGCTGCCGATGCCCGGGGACGGCGGCAGGCTTTCGCCGTGTTTGACGATTTCTTTTTTCAGCCATTCCGCATCGTTCAACTGCTCGTCGGTGTAGTGCGGATTATATTTTTTGATGGCTTCGAGAATGGTCAGGCGTTCAAACGGACTTTCCAAATCGACTTCTTTGCCGTTGTAGCTGATTTTTGCCGTGCCGTTTACTGTGCGCGATGCGTTGCGGATGATGTCTTCCGCCATCTGCATCATGCGTTCGTAGTCGGAGAAGGCTTCGTAGAATTCAATCATGGTGAATTCAGGGTTGTGGCGCACGGACATGCCTTCGTTGCGGAAGCTGCGGTTGATTTCAAACACACGTTCCAAGCCACCGACAACCAAGCGTTTCAGATACAGCTCGGGCGCGATGCGCAGGTAGAGCGGAATGTCCAAGGCATTGTGGTGGGTAACGAATGGTTTTGCTGTCGCGCCGCCCGGAATCGGGTGCATCATCGGGGTTTCGACTTCCAAATAATGCTCGCCCACCATAAAATTACGCACGGATTGGATGATTTGGCTGCGTTTGATGAAGGTATTGCGCGCTTCTTCATTGGCAATCAAATCGACGTAGCGTTGGCGGTATTTGGTTTCCTGATCGCTCAAGCCTTTGTGTTTGTCGGGCAGCGGGCGCAGGGATTTGGACAGCAGGCGGATGTCGGACACGCGCACGGTCAATTCGCCGTGGTTGGTTTTAAACAAAGTACCTTCCGCACCGACGATGTCGCCCAAGTCCCAGTGGTTGAAGTCGTCCAAAACTTCTTGGCTCACGCCTTTGTTGTTCAGATAAAGCTGGATTTGACCGGTAACGTCTTGAATGGTGGCAAAACTTGCCTTGCCCATTTGACGCTTGAGCATCATGCGGCCGGCAATTTTGACGGGGACGGCTTGCGGGTCGAGTTCTTCTTTGCCGATTTCGCCGTATTGGGCGTGCAAATCGGCGGCAAAGCTGTCGCGTTTGAAATCGTTAGGGTAGGCGTTGCGCTGTTGGCGGATGTTGTGCAGTTTTTCACGGCGCAGGGCGATGATTTGGTTTTCGTCCAACTGCGGCTCGGTTTGCGGATGGTTTTGTTCGCTCATAGGGTTTTCCGAAAAAATAAATCAGGCGCAGTCTGTTTCAGACGACCTGACCGAATCACAAAATTTGCGCATATTTTACGCGATGTCGGTGTTTTTTTCTAGGAAAGGGCAATGCCGTCTGAAAATATTACAGACGGCATTCAGATTCTGAAACCTATGCCAAAAGTCCGCTAAGGTTCAACAGGAACAAAACGGCAAATCCGGTCAGGTAGAGCAAGCCGACAATGGCAAGAAAATTCATACCGGCGGTAAGCTTGTGCCGTTTGTCTCCTTTGACCAGGCGGTAGTTGAGCCAGGCAAACACAGGGGCGGACACAAAGGCGGCAATCATGGCAAATTTGAGCAGATTCGCCATTACGCCGTCAAACCAGAAAATCACCGCCAAACCGCTGCCTGCAACCCAAATATTCCAGGCAAAGAGTTCGGCGTTGCCCGTTTTGTCTTTTCCGCGCAGCAGGCGCACGGGTTCGGCAATGGCGCGGGCGTAGCCGTCCACAACGGTAATCGTCGTGCCGTACATACAGGCAAACGCGATAAACGCCACCAGCGGGCGCGACCAGCCGCCGATGGTTACGGCATACATATTAATCAATTGCCCGATATATTTGCCGCCGGCCATCTGCACTTCTTCACCGTTGCCGTATTGCACGTACGCACCCAGGGCAAGGAAGACGACGGCAAGCACGGCACTGGTGATGTAACCGACGTTGAAATCAAAAATCCCATCATGATAAGAGGAAGGTTGGAGGCGCTGTTTCTCCGTAACCCACAAAGAATTGATGGCGGAAATTTCAATCGGCGCAGGCATCCAGCCCATCAGCGCGATCAGGAAGCCCAAACCGGCAAGCGTCCATGGTGTCGGCTCGATAAAATCGGGTTTCATCTGCATACCGCGCGACATGGCGATACCGGCGGCGGCAACCGTGGCAACCGTCAGGCTGACGATGATGATTTTAGAAACATTGTCCAAAGCCTTGTAGCGCCCGCTCGCCAGGATAATCAGGCAGGAAGCCATAATCAGCGCGGAGATTGCGCCGATACCCAGTGTCAGCGAGGGAATCGCCATTTTAACGATGGCGGCGGTTACAATGGCAACCGCACCCGCGTTAATCGTCGCGGCAGCAATACACAAAATCAAGAAAACCCACAGGTAGATGCGGCTTTTCTCCGCATAACCTTCAATCAGGCTTTTACCCGTATCCAGCGTGTAATGCGCGCTGAAGCGGAAAAACGGGTATTTGAAGAGGTTGGTTAGGACGATAATCAACGCGAGCTGCCAGCCGTAAAGCGCACCTACCTGTGTGGAGGCAATCAGGTGCGAACCGCCGACTGCCGCCGATGCCATCATAATACCCGGACCCAATGCATTGATTTTACTTTTCCAAGTCGAAATATGTTGTTCGGACATGATTTTTCCGTATTGCTGATATAAAAATGTGTATTTTAACGTAATCTAAATACACACCAAACTGGCTTATTGAAACTTTACACCCTAATATTCCTGATTTTTCCCAATTATTTTCAGAAAAACATGCAATATGGCATTTTATGCCTGAAAGTTTACAACAAATAGCCTTGCATCGCTTTTTACCGTACAAAATATACTTTCAAACCCCTGAACGCGTTTTGCAGTCGGCAAACGATTTGATAAGATGGTTACGTTTCCCCAGCCGGTACGCCGCCATGCCGTCTGAAACCTTACACTTTCTCTGGAGAATCCGTTCATGAATACCGTATCGAATTACCTGTCCGCATTGCGCGAAGCCATGAAGGCGCAAGGCTTGGACGCACTCGTCATCCCTTCCGCCGACCCCCACCTGTCCGAATACCTGCCCGAGCATTGGCAGGCGCGGCGCGAATTGTCGGGCTTTACCGGCTCGGTCGGCACGTTTGTCCTGACCGCCGACGAAGCGGGCGTATGGGTGGACAGCCGCTATTGGGAACAAGCCGCCAAACAGCTTTCCGGCAGCGGCATTGAGCTGCAAAAAAGCGGTCAAGTGCCGCCGTACAACGAATGGCTCGCGGCAAACCTTCCCGAAAACGCCGCCGTCGGCATCCCTTCCGATATGGTGTCGCTCACCGGCAAACGCACTTTGGCACAATCCCTAGCCGCCAAAAACATCCGCATCGAACACCCCGACGACCTGCTTGACCAAGTGTGGACAAGCCGTCCCGCTATCCCCGCCGAAACCGTTTTCATCCACGACCCCGACTATGTTTCTGAAACCACCACCGAAAAACTCGCCCGCGTGCGCACAGTTATGGCGGAAAAAGGCGCAGATTACCACTTAGTTTCCTCGCTTGACGACATCGCTTGGCTGACCAACCTGCGCGGCAGCGACGTGCCTTTCAACCCTGTTTTCGTGTCCTTCCTGTTGATCGGCAAAGACAACGCCGTCCTGTTTACCGACCGATGCCGTCTGAACGCCGAAGCCGAAGCCGCGCTGCAAACCGCAGGCATCACGGTCGAACCTTACGCCCAAGTTGCCGACAAACTCGCGCAAATCGGTGGCGCGCTGCTTATCGAACCGAACAAAACCGCCGTCAGCACGCTTGTGCGCCTGCCCGAAAGCGTACGCCTGATTGAAGGCATCAACCCGTCCACGCTGTTCAAATCCTGCAAATCCGAAGCCGACATCGCCCGCATCCGCGAAGCGATGGAACACGACGGCGCGGCGTTGTGCGGTTTCTTCGCCGAGTTTGAAGACATCATCGACAACGGCGGCAGCCTGACCGAAATCGACGTGGACACCATGCTTTATCGCCACCGCAGCGCGCGACCGGGCTTCATTTCATTGAGTTTCGACACCATCGCAGGCTTCAACGCCAACGGCGCCCTGCCGCATTACAGCGCAACACCAGAAAGCCACAGCACCATCAGCGGCAACGGGCTGCTGCTCATCGACTCCGGCGCGCAATACAAAGGCGGCACAACCGACATCACCCGCGTCGTCCCTGTCGGCACTCCCACAGCAGAACAAAAACGCGACAACACGCTCGTTCTCAAAGCCCATATCGCGCTTGCCGAAGCCGTGTTCCCCGAAAACATCCCTTCACCGCTGATAGACGCAATTTGTCGCAAACCCCTGTGGCAGGCGCAGTGCGACTACGGCCACGGCACAGGCCACGGCGTAGGCTATTTCCTCAACGTCCACGAAGGTCCGCAACGCATCGCCTTCGCCGCCCCTGCCACTCCCGAAACCGCCATGAAAAAAGGCATGGTTACCTCCATCGAACCCGGACTCTACCGCCCAGGAAAATGGGGCATCCGCATTGAAAACCTCGCCGCCAACCAAGCCGTAGTCCACCCGCAGGAAACCGAGTTCGGCAGCTTCTTGTACTTCGAAACCCTGACCCTCTGCCCCCTCGACACCCGCCTGATGGACACTGCCCTCATGACCGATGGCGAAATCGACTGGGTCAACCGCTACCACGCCGAAGTCCGCTGCCGCCTCGAGCCGCTGACCGAAGGAGCGGCAAAAGCGTGGCTGATCAAACGCACCGAACCGCTGGCGCGTTAAACGGCACGGCGCAACAAATGCCGTCTGAAAGCCCTTCAGACGGCATTTGTTTCCCAAAACATCCTGCACCGTTTTCATCTTGCCGCAAGCAAATACCAATCCGTTTTGTGGCAAATGCACAAAAAGCCCGATGCCGTCTGAAACCCCAAACAGGCTTCAGACGGCATTTATCGCGGATGAAAACAGAAAATACCCATATCGTTATTCCCGCAAAAGCAGTTGCGCAGGGCGGGCTTCAGCCCTCCGACTCCCGCCATCTTCATCCTAAAATCCCGTCATTCCCACGCAGGCGGGAATCCGGTTTTTTGAGCTCCAGCCATTGCCGATAAATTGCCTTAACGTTGCGTTTCCAAATTCCCGCTTTCGCGGGAATGATGCGATTTTAGGTTTCTGTTTTTGATTTTCTGTTTTTGTGAGCGTCCAGTCTGTTCGGCTTCGGTTTTTTTGGATTTCGGGCAACTTCCAAACCGTCATTCCCGCGCAGGCGGGAATCCAGGCTCGTTGGACTTCAGCCCTTTCCGATAAATTCCTGCTGCTTTTCATTCCTAGATTCCCACTTTCGTGGGAATGACGGCGGTGGGTTTCAGTTATTTCCGAGAAATCGCCGCCGTTTCTCGTCATTCCCGCGCAGGCGGGAATCTAGTCCGTTCGGTTTCAGTTATTTCCGATAAATTCCTGTTGCGTTACTGGATTCCCGCTTTCGCGGGAATGACGAATTTCAAAGTTATGGCGTTATCAAAAAAACAGAAATCCCCCCGCCGTCATTCCTACCTTCGTATTTTGATTTTCTGTTTTTCGCGGGGAGAACGATTTAGAAATTACCCGAAACCTCAAAAAAACCGAAACCGAACGGTCTAGATTCCCGCTTTCGCGGGAATGACAGGTTTCAGAATTACGGCAAGGCGCAAAAAATGCCGTCTGAAAGCCCTTCAGACGGCATTGCCTTGTTCATCTGCCTTAATGGCGGAAGTGGCGGATGCCGGTTACCACCATGGCGATGCCGTGTTCGTCCGCCGCGTCGAAAACTTCCTGATCGCGCATCGAGCCTGCCGGATGGATGATGGCTTTGATGCCCTGTTCGGCAATCACATCCACGCCGTCGCGGAAGGGGAAGAAGGCATCGGAAGCGGCACACGCGCCGTTGAGGTCGAAAATGGCATCTTGCGCTTTGCGGGCGGCGATGCGGGTGCTGTCCACGCGGCTCATTTGGCCTGCNCCGATGCCGTAGGTTTGTCCGCCTTTGCCGAACACGATGGCGTTGGATTTGACGTATTTTGCGACGTTCCAGACGAACAGCAAATCGTTCCATTCCTGCTCGGTCGGTTGGCGTTTGGAGACGACTTTCAAATCGGCGCGGCTGATACGGCAGATGTCGGGCGTTTGTACCAACAGTCCGCCGCCGACGCGTTTGAGTTCGAAGCGGTTTGCGCCTGCTTCGAGAGGCACCTCCAATACGCGCACGTTTTTCTTGGCGGCGGCGATTTCGAGGGCTTCGGCGGTGAACTTCGGCGCCATCAGGACTTCCATAAACTGATTGTCGGTAATTTGTTTGACGGTTTCGCCGTCGATTTCACGGTTGAAGGCGATGATGCCGCCGAACGCGCTGGTGGTGTCGGTGGCGTAGGCGAGTTTGTAGGCGGTCAAGGTATCGGCTGCAACGGCTACGCCGCACGGATTGGCGTGTTTCACAATCACACAGGCTGGTGCGTCAAAGGATTTGACGGCTTCCCAAGCGGCATCGGCATCGGCGATGTTGTTGTAAGACAATTCTTTGCCTTGAAGCTGTTTGTAGGCGGAAAGGCTGCCTGCGGCGGGGTCAATATCGCGGTAGAACGCGGCGCGCTGATGCGGGTTTTCGCCGTAGCGCATATCTTGCACTTTAATCCAGCTTTGGTTGAACTGGCTCGGGAATTCACCGATTTCGGGCTCTCCGCTCAAGACGTCGTCTGAAAGCGAGGTCAGGTAGTTGGAAATCATGCCGTCGTATTGGGCGGTATGGCTGAATGCTTTGCGTGAGAGGTTGAAGCGGGTTTTGTCGCTCAACGCGCCGTTGTTGGCTTCCATTTCGGCAGCTATGGCCGGGAAATCGGCTGTGTCGGTAACGATGGCGACGTGTTTCCAGTTTTTCGCGGCGGAACGCACCATGGTCGGGCCGCCGATGTCAATGTTTTCAATCGCGTCTTCCAGTGTGCAGTTTGGTTTGGCGATGGTGGCGGCGAAGGGGTAAAGGTTGACGCACACGAGGTCGATGTTGCCGATGCCGTGTTCTTCCATCTTGGCGACGTGTTCGTCCAAATCGCGACGGCCGAGGATACCGCCGTGGATTTTCGGATGCAGGGTTTTCACGCGGCCGTCGAGCATTTCGGGAAAACCGGTGTAGTCGGCAACTTCAATCACAGGAACGCCTGCATCGGCAAGCAGTTTCGCCGTGCCGCCGGTGGAGAGGATTTCAACACCGAGCTTGGTCAGGGTTTGGGCAAATTCGACTGCGCCTGTCTTGTCGGACAGGCTGATCAGGGCGCGTTTGATGACGGACATTGGGGCTTCCTTTTCTGACAGTTGGATGGGGAAAGGGGAACTTTTTCGGGGCGGTATTATCCGCTATTTTCAGTTTTTTGACAGTAGGTTTTTGCAGATATTGTTGACAATTTACAAACAAATGCCGTCTGAAAACCTTTCAGACGGCATTTATCGGCATTCATTTGAAGCCTATTTTTCCCGATGTTCCCAATGCACCCGCCATGCCGATGCACAAAGGCAGCAGCAGGGACAGCGGCGCGTAAGTCAGTTCCAATACGAACACAATGGCGGTCAGCGGCATTTTGAGCGATACGCCGAGAAACACCGCCGCTCCGACGACTGCCGCGCTTTCAGACGGCATTGCGGGGAAGAGGCTGTTCCACGCGGCGGCGGCTGCAAAAGAAACGGTGCTGCCGAGCATCATAGACGGCGTAATCAGTCCGCCGTATGCGCCTGCCGCCAACGCCATCAAGACGACCAGCCATTTGACGGCGGTCAGCTCAAGGCTGTGTTGCCAGTCGGTCAAGCCTCCAAAAGTCAGTTGGTTGCCTGCTTTGCCGTTGCCCAAAATTTCGGGAAACCAAACGGAAATCACGCCGATGAACGCAAACATGCAGACTGCCAAGGGAATGATTTTGATATTGTCGCGCTTGATGAAGGGGAATTTTTGGGCGGTACGCTGGAAAAAGACGGCGGTTGCGCCCAGTATCGGGCCGATGACGGCGGAAAACCAAAGCAATGAAGTATTTACGGCAAGGTTGGCGGGATGATACTGCTGCACGTCGCCCAGACCGATACGCGCCATGGCGGTGGCAATGACCGAAGTCAGCAATGCGGCGGCAACCGCCGGCTGCGTCCACACGCCCAACATCGCTTCGAGGATAAACAGCGTGGAGGCGAGCGGCACGTTATACACGGCCGCCAAACCCGCACCGGACGCACAGGCAATCAAGAGGCGCATTTCGCCTTCGTCCAAACCCAAGCGTTTGCCGCCTGCCGAAGCGAACGCGGCGGTCATTTCGCGCGGGGCGACTTCGCGTCCGAGCGGCGAACCGAGTCCGACCGTTATGATTTGCAGCAGAACATGGAAAACCGTCGTCAGAAACGGCAGCCCCTGCAACGGCTGCTTCAAGGCAGCTTTGATTCCGATTTGCGGCTTGCCGAAATGTTTGAGCAGCCACCAGCCGCCGCCTGCGATCGCGCCGCACAGCGTCAGCATGGCAACGCGCCGCATACCGGAAGCCTGTGCCACGCCTTCACGGAACGAGATGTACACGCCGTCCGCACCATAACCGTATGCTGTGTGTTGTATGAAGTGCATCAGTTCCGTCAGCACAATGCCGACCAGACCGCCGATAACGCCTGCTGCTGCCAGGGCAAACCAAAGTTTCTTGCGTCCCACTGTCGTTCCCGCCGTTCAAATGCCGTCTGAAAACCTTTCAGACGGCATCCGTTTCCTATCCGCCTATCCGAACAGGCCGCGTACACGCTCCAAACCGCCGAAGTTGATACAGGCATCGGCGGCGGCCCGCGCTTTCGGTTTGGCGCGGTAAACCACGCCTATGCCCGCTTCTTTGAGTATCGGAATATCGTTCGCACCGTCGCCCATCGCCAACACCTGATGCGGCTGCAATCCGAGGAGGCTGCGGTATTCGCGCAATAAATCCGCCTTTGCCTGCGCATCGATGATTCTGCCTTTCAAACGTCCGGTCAGCCTGCCGTTTTCAATTTCCAAAATATTGGCGTGTTGGTATTCGAAGCCGAGTCGTTGTTGCAGCCTTTCGGTAAAAAACGTGAACCCGCCGGACACCAGCAGGAATTTCACATTGTGCCTTTTGCATTCGTCCAACAAAAATTCCGCACCGGGCGAGAGCTTCAAAACGTTTTCATAAACGTCCGCCAAAATCTGTTCGTCCAATCCCGCCAACAGCGCAACGCGGCTGCGTAAAGACTGTTCGAAATCGAGTTCGCCGCGCATCGAACGCTCGGTAATTTCCGCTACTTTGTCTTTTAAACCCACGCCTGCCGCAATTTCATCGACGCATTCAATGGTAATCAGTGTCGAATCCATATCGCTGACAATTAAACCGAGTTCGTCGAAATCCATATCCGGCAACACGGCGTGGTCGATTTGACGGCTGCCAAGCAACGCCGCGTCCGCCTCGCTTAAAGAAAACCCTTCTTCAACGATAAAACGCATACGCTTTTCATCAGCATAATCAGGCTCGGGCAGGCGTGAGGGGAAGTCGGAATGCAGGGCTTCGGCGGAGGGAAATTGAAGGACGAGGGCGTGCGGCATAACGGCGGCTCAAAAAATGTGGATTATATAGTGAAACGGCAAAGAATGTTACGGCGGGTGGGACTGCAATCGGAAAATGACTTCAAACGCAAACGGCAGTATGTGTCGGACAACACGGGAAAATGCCGCAACTATTGCCAGCCTGATGAAAATTCGTTATAAGGGGATTATCTAAAATATATTAACATTTGAAGTGAATCGGTTTTAAACCGGTACGGCGTTGCTCTGCCCTGCCCCGATTTAAATTTAACCCACGATACATATAAACAACCCGAAAAAGGATTCAGAGATGAAAATCGGTATCCCACGCGAGTCATTATCCGGCGAAACCCGCGTCGCCTGCACGCCCGCCACCGTCGCCCTGCTGGGCAAACTGGGCTTTGAAACCGTTGTCGAAAGCGGTGCAGGTTTGGCGGCAAGTTTGGATGATGCCGCTTACCAAACAGCAGGCGTAACCGTTGCCGACAAAGCGGCGGTTTGGGCCTGCCCTTTGATTTATAAGGTCAACGCGCCGTCCGAAGACGAGCTGCCGCTTTTGAACGAAGGTCAAACCATCGTCAGCTTCCTGTGGCCGCGCCAAAACGAGGCTTTGGTCGAAGCCTTGCGCGCCAAGAAAGTCAACGCGCTGGCGATGGACATGGTGCCCCGTATTTCCCGCGCGCAGGCTTTGGACGCTTTGTCTTCGATGGCAAACATCAGCGGCTACCGCGCCGTGATTGAAGCCGCCAACGCCTTCGGCCGTTTCTTCACCGGTCAAATTACTGCCGCAGGCAAAGTGCCGCCCGCGCAGGTTTTGGTGATTGGCGCAGGTGTGGCAGGTTTGGCGGCGATCGGTACGGCAAACTCGCTCGGCGCAGTGGTGCGCGCATTCGATACCCGCTTGGAAGTGGCGGAACAAATCGAATCGATGGGCGGTAAGTTTCTGAAACTCGACTTCCCGCAAGAATCGGGCGGCAGCGGAGACGGCTACGCCAAAGTGATGAGCGACGAATTTATCGCCGCCGAGATGAAGCTATTTGCCGAACAGGCGAAAGAAGTGGACATCATCATCACCACCGCCGCCATTCCGGGCAAACCCGCGCCCAAGCTGATTACCAAAGAAATGGTGGAAAGCATGAAATCCGGCTCCGTCATCGTCGATTTGGCGGCGGCGACGGGCGGCAACTGCGAACTCACCCGCCCGGACGAATTGTCCGTAACCGACAACGGCGTGAAAATCATCGGCTACACCGACATGGCAAACCGCCTTGCCGGACAGTCTTCTCAGCTTTACGCCACCAACTTGGTCAACCTGACCAAGCTGTTAAGCCCGAACAAAGACGGCGAAATCACGCTGGACTTCGAAGACGTGATTATCCGCAACATGACCGTTACCCGCGACGGCGAAATCACCTTCCCGCCTCCGCCGATTCAGGTTTCCGCCCGGCCGCAGCAAACGCCGTCTGAAAAAGCCGCGCCTGCCGCCAAGCCCGAGCCGAAACCTGTTCCCCTGTGGAAGAAACTCGCGCCCGCCGTCATCGCCGCCGTATTGGTGCTGTGGGTCGGCGCGGTCGCACCCGCAGCATTCCTGAACCACTTTATCGTCTTCGTCCTCGCCTGCGTCATCGGCTACTATGTCGTTTGGAACGTCAGCCACTCGCTGCACACACCGCTGATGTCGGTAACCAACGCCATCTCCGGCATCATCGTCGTCGGCGCGCTGCTGCAAATCGGTCAGGGCAACGGCTTTGTTTCGCTGCTGTCGTTTGTTGCCATCCTGATTGCCAGCATCAACATCTTCGGCGGCTTTGCGGTAACACGGCGTATGCTGAATATGTTTAAGAAAGGGTAAGCCATGACTTTCGCCTATTGGTGTATTCTGATTGCCTACCTATTGCCGCTTTTTTGTGCGGCGTATGCCAAAAAAGCGGGCGGATTCCGGTTTAAAGACAACCACAATCCGCGCGATTTTCTGGCGCATACGCAAGGCGCAGCCGCCCGTGCCCACGCCGCGCAGCAAAACGGTTTTGAAGTCTTTGCACCGTTTGCCGCCGCCGTTTTGACGGCACACGCAACCGGCAATGCGGCGCAATCGACCATCAACACGCTTGCGGGCCTGTTCATCCTGTTCCGCCTCGCCTTTATCTGGTGCTATATCGCCGACAAAGCCGCTATGCGCTCGCTGATGTGGGCGGGCGGATTTGTCTGCACCGTCGGGCTGTTTGTCGTGGCTGCTTGAAACAGATGCCGTCTGAAAACACGAACGTCAATTTTTCAGACGGCATCGGAAACAAATCATCGAAAATCGGAGAATTTCTATGTCTTCAGGACTCGTAACAGCGGCGTATATCGTTGCCGCAATTTTATTCATCTTCTCACTGGCGGGGCTGTCCAAACAGGAAACCGCCAAGCAGGGCTGTTATTCCGGTATCGCCGGTATGGCGGTCGCCCTCTTCGTAACGGTCTTTTCCGACAATACCCATGGACTGGGATGGATTATCATCGCCATGCTCATCGGTGCGGCAATCGGCATCTACAAAGCCAAAAAAGTAGAAATGACCGAAATGCCCGAACTGATTGCACTTCTGCACAGCTTCGTCGGCTTGGCAGCCGTTTTGGTCGGTTTCAACAGCTATATCGAGCCGGGCAACGTTTCCCCTGATATGCACACCATCCACCTGGTCGAAGTCTATTTGGGCATTTTCATCGGCGCGGTAACCTTTACCGGCTCACTGGTTGCATTCGGCAAACTCAACGGCAAAATCAGCAGCAGCCCGCTGCAACTGCCCGCCAAACACAAGCTCAACGCACTGGCACTTGCCGTATCGTTTGTATTGCTGCTCGTATTTGTCGGCATTGACGGCAGCGGCTTCATCCTGCTGATTATGACCCTGATTGCCCTCGCATTCGGCTGGCACTTGGTTGCCTCCATCGGCGGCGCAGATATGCCCGTGGTCGTGTCCATGCTGAACTCCTACTCCGGCTGGGCGGCAGCAGCGGCAGGCTTTATGCTCTCCAACGACCTGCTCATCGTTACCGGCGCGCTGGTCGGCTCAAGCGGCGCGATTCTGTCCTACATTATGTGCAAAGCCATGAACCGGTCGTTTGTCTCGGTAATCGCCGGCGGTTTCGGCAGCGACAGCGGCACATCATCTTCCGGCAGCCAAGAGATAGGGGAATACCGAGAAGTCAAAGCTGCCGATGTTGCCGAAATGCTGAAAGGCGCAAACAGTGTCATTATCACCCCGGGCTACGGCATGGCAGTCGCACAAGCGCAATACCCCGTTGCCGAAATCACCGAGCTTTTACGTAAAAACGGCACAGAAGTGCGCTTCGGCATCCACCCCGTCGCCGGCCGTCTGCCCGGTCATATGAACGTTTTGCTTGCCGAAGCCAAAGTCCCCTACGACATCGTTTTGGAAATGGACGAAATCAACGACGACTTCCCCGAAACCGATGTAGTCTTGGTCATCGGCGCGAACGACACCGTCAACCCGGCCGCCCAAACCGACCCGAACAGCCCGATTGCCGGCATGCCCGTGTTGAAAGTGTGGAAGGCAAAAGAAGTCGTCGTCTTCAAACGCTCGATGAGCACCGGCTACGCAGGTGTACAGAATCCACTGTTTTTCAATGAAAACAGCGTAATGTGTTTCGGAGATGCAAAAAAAACCATAGACGATATTCTCTCCGAACTGAAAAAATAAACACACAACAAAATGCCGTCTGAAAATCAATGCTTCAGACGGCATTTTTACACAAATCACTGTTTTAAATCTCTCAGCTGCCAAGTAGCATGTCCATATCCGCAACACCAGCCAAAATGCCAAACCATGCTTTTATCTATATCGGAATAAATGCTGAACAGTATGTCGTCTGAAGTGTTGACAAGCGAATACTGCAAGAATACATTCCTCATCCAGCCGTTCGTTGACTTTTCCGTGGGCAAAATTGTAGCCCGAAGGATTTAAACAGCGGACGGTTTTTCGTATCAGCGATATATCTCAATAATCCTTCTTCAGCACATTCCTTGAATGCCTTTACAGCATTATTCCTGCCATAAATCAGCTTGTTGATTTGATGGCAGCCCTGATATACAGGAGCACCCTTTCCATCTAAAGAACAAGCATCTTAAAAAGGCATTTCTGACTGCCGGTAAAGTAAAACCCTCTAAGTAATACTTAGAGGGTTTTAAAATTTGGCTCCCCGACCTGGGCTCGAACCAGGGACCTGCGGATTAACAGTCCGTCGCTCTACCGACTGAGCTATCGGGGAATAGCTTTAAATATTAATTCAAAATGCAGACTATGTCAACATATATTTACAACTGATTGTACTCAGCCTTTGAATATACAGCCCTTATATACTTTCTGCAATATGTCTTGCCGCACGTTTTGCGTCCAACAGAATCAAACCAAGCTTGCCGCTTTCTTTTGCCATCAGCACCAATACTGCATCTTTGCCTGCCTGGCTCAAAAGGATATAGCCCAATTTTCCCTTAATCATAATCTGCTCCAACTCACCGCAGGCAAGCTCATTTACCGAACGACTGCCCAAAGCAAGCAAAGTAGCAGAAATCGCACCTACCCTATCCGAATTCAAATGCGAAGGCAACATAGTCGCCATCGGTAATCCATCGGTTGAGATAACGGCAGACGCGATAATATCCGTAGATGTATTGTTTAAATCTTCAAGGATCGAAATCAATAATTGCTGCATAACCCCTCCTGTCCTGCTTTACACATGGTTACTGTAACGGCGGTATAAAATCCTTACTAGAGTAACAAATGCCTCCTTACTCAAGTCCGGAATACCACCGACAACCAAAATAAGCTTGGTTGACCCAATATATAATGGGAAAAATGTCAGTTCGCTCTGACCGGAAGGATCGCAAACTCCCCAAGCATTATTGTTAATATACAGATTATTCCTAACCAATAGCCGATGTTTCTTTTCCATCTGTGCAACTTCTGCCGCCAGCAACCCTAATTCTTCAGCCGCCTCATGATGGAAATTGGCATTGGCAAGATACAGACCATTCCGATCGACCAATAATGCCTTACCACTGCCGGACAACTGTTCCATCAACAACGGCAATTGTTCGTCTGCAAAGTTAATACCGTCAGAATCACCATTTTCATCACCATAGAGAAATTCAAGTTTTTGCAGACGGTACAGCAAATTTAAAGCGGTATCAATGTCGGAGGTATCTGCCCAAGCAAGCAGTTTCTCGCTACTAACCACTTCACCGGGGTCTGCCTTCAGCAAACCGTGCAGCAAAGTTTTGCCGGCACTCGGAGTATCGCTGGATACTGCATAGAATGCGCCGGCCGGGGTCAGGCGGGGATATAAATTCGTTTGTAGTGAAAGTGTTGATTCCATGTTAAACCTCCAGTCCCGGATCAATAGAAAATAACATTGCACTAACCAATTGTTTTACGTCATTTTCCTTACGGGCATCAATTTCGAAAACCGGAACATTAAGATTATGTTTTGCAAGATATTTGTGATATACGTCGATACCGGGCTGTGAGCGTATATCCATTTTAGTAATACCGATAACGACCGGCGCCGTTTTCAGTAATCCTTGAAACGAATCCAAGAAAAATTCCAAATCTTTCAACGGATTAGTCCGTGCATTATCTAAAAGCAAAACCAAGCCCATACTGCCTTGACTCAGAATTTCCCACATAAAGTTAAATCGCTCCTGACCCGGGGTACCATACAGGTGAACTTTGGTATCTTCATCCAGATAGATTACGCCATAATCCATTGCTACGGTCGTGTTCCTTTTTCTATCCAAAGTCATATCAGATGCCGAAGTATCAGTCTGAATGGGAGGGTCGTCTGAAATGGCTGCAATAGCCGTGGTTTTTCCCACACCGACAGGACCGGTGAAAATAATTTTATTTTCTCTCATATCTCCGCTCCTAATTACCCAACAGTTTTGTCATCAGCCTTTGAAGAAGACTTCGCGGCTGTGTTTGTGATGGTGCGGTCATTTTTACCGCTTCTTTTGCCATTTCACTGTCTGAGGCAGAATTGACTCNGATATCTATCTTATCTACCGTATCATGATATGAATGCTGGGAGACCGTCTTCAAATCTACAGATAAGAACCCTGTTGCATAAGTTGCCGCAATATAATTCAAAATATCATTAATACTCAAAGGCATAACTTTATACAACACATTAAGGTTAACAGATGTTTTAGTTAAAAACGCCGATAACCGTATCGATTCCGGCACATGCGCCAACCTAGTCAAATTCGGCCAAGACCTCAACGTAAACAAGGTATCCGGAGAGATCGGATAAATTAACCTACCCTGTGCCGTCCAAATAGAAAGCTGCCACATACAGGACATGATGCTGACTTTTGCTTTTTCACGCCACTGGGGGTTATCAGGAACGACTTTACAGCCCACCTGCACATTATCGTCCTTACACAACTGCTCAAGTTTTTCCGCACTTTCTGTCAGAAGAACCCGTTGTATTGAGGGAAAAACGATAAGAACCGGCTTTCCGCTGTGTAAAATGGCAATATCCTGATCGTTCTTTTCTGCGAATCGCAACGCTCCCAATAAACCTTTATTCGGATTGAAGCGGCGTATTGTTGTCGTACGTTGCTCATTGCCACTGCCTTTTGCAGACTGACCTACAGGCGCAGTAAACGATTTCCCATAAACATTTTCTCCCTGCAATAATTTGCGGAGCATGGGAAACAATGTTTCAAACCGGATTGGTTTAGGCAGGTAGGGAACTTCAGCATCAGGGGCTTTCTCCGAATATACGGTAACAGGTATATCCTTATAACGTTCACCAAACTCCTTCCAAAGATCCAGACCGCCCTCTGCATCAGTATCCACTAAAACCAAATCAGGTACGATACTGCCGTCTGAAGAAGGTATCGTTTCATAACGGGTGGTATTGTGCATTTTGAATGCCATTTGAAAAACGGATTCCTGATGCGCCGTCATCCCCGCCAACATAACGTGTACTGTTTTAATTTTCGGTATTTGTACTTCCATTTTTTATTATTCCCCGTACCGTTTTATTTTTTTATATTTTGATTCATACGCTGCAGCAGCCGGCTCATCAGCATGACGACTTCTTCCGGCAATCTGTCGGCACGCTCCCTCAGCACCCTTAAAAACTGCCCCAATCTATCCCAATCTTCGGTACGTTCATAAATATCGATTAACGTAATATACAGCTGGGATTCGTCCGGATATTTCAATACCGCCTGCTCCAACACATCTATTGCCGCATCCAACTGACCATACATCAGCAACGATTCTACTTCTTTAATCGCATCGTCTGCCGGAGATACATTGGTATTGATTAGTGAAGAATCTTGAAGTACCAAATCCCGATATTGTGCTTTTGATTTCTGTATATTTTGCGGCAGATACCCATGCCCCATACCGATGTCTTTAATTTGCTGATCGTCCGGTCCTTTTTCCAAATCATCGAAGACTTCATGGTAGCCCAAGCTGTATCCCCACCCCAGCATTCTCTCTTTTACCTGTCTGCCATAGTTTCCCAATGCGTGATAAAGCTTCCACAGATGTCCGGCAAAACGATCGATGTCTGCATATTGGTAATCAAGTTTGAGTGCATCAATAATCAGGTTGGCAGGTTTCTCAGAAGCCCGAATGGCACGGTCATATTGTTTCGATGCTGTTTCATAACTAACTTTGTCCTTAAGGATTTTTGCACCTTTATCTGCACGCACCAGACCGGTAATCGCACCAATCTCCTCCTGGCTAATTTCAGAAAAATCTTTTTTACCCTGTACAATCGGGATACGCTTGGCTTGCTCAACCTCATATCCCTTACTGATAGAATCCGACAGTGCGGATGTAGATGCAGTTACCGTAGAATTGCTCTCAGCTTGTTTTTCTATTTCTTGAACACTCCATCCCAAACCTTCCTCCGCCAAGACACGGCTACGCAAATGATTAGAATCCAGCCTCAGTGCCTGCCGAATATATTTCGTCAGAAGCTCAGAAGAAATCAGACTGCCGTACTTCTGCAAATTATCTGCCAAAACATCTACATTTCCCACTTCAAGGTTGGTATCAAACAATTCGCGGATAAGGTTTTCAGGCTTGTCTTCATCGTCCGGAATACTGTTCAAATAAGCAGCCAGGGATTCGGCTGCCTTACCCTGGTACCCGAATTGTTTATAAACCTGATATTCCGTCAGCGGATCAACTTCTTGTGCAGATACGGCTGCAGACGCGGTTTCCGCACTTTCATTCCACGACCAGCCAGATTGCGTACTCTCTGAAACCGAACGGTCAACTTGGTCAATCCAGTCTGTATCATCATAATCAGACGATTGTTCTTTTGTGTTGCCGCCGTTTTGAGACTTGTGCTTCGGTATTTGTTTACCTTGTTTCGCACGCATGACCAAAAGCACCAGCAATACAGCCACTAGTACCAAGCCGATAATTAATGAGTTTTCCAAAGGACACTCCCAATACCGTAATGAGCAAATATGAATGGTTAAACCGTCCGAGACGGTAGCCACCCGCTTTTATTATTAACAATTAACTGAAATAGACTTAAAAGAATCAAATCATACCATAATTCAACTTTGGGCAATATGCCCAAGATACAAGTTTTATTACATTTTACTTTACATTTTATGTATTTAAATATATTGAATTTTATTCCACCTTAGACGTTTTACCTTCATTAATCTTTACTTTTTATTTTTAGATACTGCCTACCGGATTTACGATAACAATTCAAATACGGCAACAGACTCAACATGGGATGTATGGGCAAACATATTCATTACCCCCACCTGGCCGAGTATATAGCCTTTTTCAACCAATACGCCCGCATCCCGTGCCAAAGTAGAAGGATTGCAGGACACATAAACGATTTTTTTCGGGAGATAAGGCGGCTTCAATGATCTAACGACTTCATACGCACCGCTTCTGGGAGGATCTATCAACATTTTGTCAAATTTCCCCCATGAGGCCACCATATTCTCGGTGCAATCAAAGAGGTTGGCAGCAATAAAATCTGTTTGTCCGCCGCAACCGTTTAACCGTGCATTTTGCCGGGCACGCCCGACCAGGTTTTCCGCACCTTCAACACCAACCACACTCGCTCCACTCTTGGCTATGGGCAGACTGAAATTGCCCAAACCGCAAAACAAGTCTGCAACTCGCTCACCCTGACATATGTCGAGCATTTTTACGGCGCGTGAAACCATCAGTCGGTTGGTATCTGCATTAATCTGCGTAAAATCTCCCGGCCGGAACGGCATTTCGATGCCGAATTCCGGTAACGTATATTTTAATGTCGTATCCTTTTGGGGATAAAACGGTTCCGATACCTTTCCTTCGATTTGCAGCCAAACCTGCCAGTCATCCGACAATTCCGAATCAAACCACTGCCTAATCCGGTTTTCATCATTCTGCCGAAGTTTGCTTTTGAACGCGATGTTCAATACGGTGATTTCACTGCCGCGATAAAACTCGGCAAAACGGGCAATACTTCCCTCTTCCGCCAAATCCTGCAAAAGCTCCCTGATGGCCGGCAGCTTGTCTGAAACAGGCTTCGGAATCAGCATACATGACGAAATGCCCACCACATCATTCGTTTTCTTTGCCTGAAACCCCAGTTTCAGACGGCATGATTTGTCTAATGACACACTGAACCGCGCCCTATCCCGATAATGCCATACATGTCCGTAAATCGGCGGCAATATCTGCTTCGGTTTGGCCTTGCCGATACGCTCGAGCTGCTCTTCCATAATCCTTTGTTTGAACGCCACCTGCGCTGTCGGAGAAATATGTTGCAGGGAACAACCGCCACAGCGTTCAAAATAACGGCACTGCGGGACGGTACGCTCATCCGAAACTTTGAATATCGCTACCGTTTCCGCTTCGTCAAACTGCTTTTTCTGTTTGGTAATCTGAAAACCGACTCTTTCAGACGGCAATGCCCCTTTAATAAAAACCGTTTTACCGCCAACCTTTGCCACACCCCTGCCTTCATAATCCAAGGCGGAAATTTCTGCGACATTTACTTCCGTCTCCATTCCCAAATCCGTCCGTACTGTACCGAAACGCATATTTTCGCACAAAACCACACGGTTTCAGGTATGATTTGCCAAAACACCATCGAACGCACACTACATTTTGATATGAATAAAACAATCTGCCTCACCGCCGTACTATCTATAACCAGTTTTTCATACGCGCATACAGTTATTCCCGATGTTTCCCCTATTGCGCAAGGTCAACATGTCTTCATCAACATCCCTCAGCAACGCCTGTTCCTCTACACTGACGGCAACCTAACCAAGGTCTATCCCGTTGCAGTCGGACGAGCCATGACTCAGACCAACTTGGGTGAACATAAAATCGGTGCAAAAGCCTATAACCCCGTTTGGCACATCCCCAAATCCATACAAAAAGAACGCGACGACGGCGTGAAAACCATAGCCGCCGGTCCGGACAACCCTCTAGGGCCGGTTTTTGTCCGCTTAGGCGACCCGAAACTAGGTTTGGGCATACACGGAACCAATGCACCGGCCAGCGTTCCTGGGGTCCGGAGCCACGGCTGCGTCCGCATGAAATCGCCCGATGCGCTCGAATTTGCCAAAACCATCGCCACAGGCTCGCCTGCATCTGTCATCTATCAAATGGCCGGTCTCAACGAAGATGCAGGAAACAACCTCTGGCTTGCTGCCTTCCCCGACCCTTACGGTAAGAACAACCTTGAAATGGCCTCACTGAAAAAAAGTATTGCGCAATGGGCAAAAACACAGGGTAAAACCATCGCATCCGGGAAAATCGATGCCGTACTTAAAGCACGTACCGGCGCACCCGTCTGCCTGACCTGCGGCAAAAACGGCAAGCTAAAGATGCCGCTTAGGTCGCTGGCATGGATGCAGGGTTCTGCCGCATACAGCCAACCCGAAACACCGGCCCAAAGCATCCAATCCAATCCTGCCGAACCGTCTGTCCCGCAGACTGTAGAAAAACAGCCGGCTCAAAGCATCCGCCCCGTTCCCATCCTGCCATCCAATAGAAGGCCTGCTGTCGAATCCGTACCTCAGGCAGAAACAGAAACCCTTGAAAATACTGCTTCTGAAACGGTCGACCTGCTGTTCTAGACCATTCTTTCCAGCAAAAACAAAATGCCGTCTGAACTGTCTTTCAGACGGCATTTCTCATTCATCTTCCCATCAAAGAGATCAGTAATCAACCTGCTCTTTGATAATTTTTAAGTCCGGATAAGACAACACGATGTCGTATTCACGGCCGTTTTTATAGGCCTCTACTTCCAGCACAGGCTTACCCCAATGGTCGTCGGCATCAACATCGTGAACTTGATAACCGCGCTGTTCCAACATTTTCACAGCTTTTACGCGGTTCTGTTCAAAATTGGGATCACCGTAAATCTGACGCTCTGCATGGTCACCGGCAAATGCAGCAGCGGCACTCAGGGAAATAACAGCGGCCAATAACAATTTTTTCATTTTCAGTCCTTTCTTTATCGATTTATTGAACAAGAAGTATTTTTCAATGCCGCTATTAAAACACAGCCAAATTAGGTTTAAATTAGCAAAAAGTTAAAAAGCGTAAAATGCCGTCTAAAAAAACAGAGCCGTAAACGGCTCTGTTTTTCTTACACTTCTTTAGTTTCGGTTGCCTTCTGGCGCAAACGCAAACTTAATTCACGCAGCTGCTTGTCATCCACACTGTTAGGTGCATTGGTCAACAGACATTGTGCACGTTGTGTTTTCGGGAAGGCAATCACGTCGCGGATAGATTCGGCACCGGTCATCAGGGTAACCAGACGGTCGAGGCCGAATGCAAGGCCGCCGTGAGGAGGTGCACCGAATTTCAGGTTGTCCAAGAGGAAGCCGAATTTCTCTTGTTGCTCTTCAGGGCCGATTTTCAGCGCGGCAAACACTTTCTCTTGTACGTCTGCACGATGGATACGGATAGAGCCGCCGCCGATTTCCCAGCCGTTCAATACCATGTCGTAGGCACGGGCCAGGCAGTTTGCAGGGTCGGAAACCATCAGGTCTTCATGACCTTCTTTCGGCGCGGTAAACGGATGGTGTACGGCAACATAGCGGTCGGCTTCTTCGTCGTATTCAAACATTGGGAAATCGACAACCCACAAAGGTTTCCATTCGTCTACGAAGTAGCCGTTGTCTTTGCCGTGTTCCAAGCCGACTTTGATACGCAATGCGCCGATGGCTTCGTTCACAACTTTAGTTTTGTCTGCACCGAAGAAGATAATGTCGCCGTTTTTTGTGCCGGTACGCTCGATGATTTCCTTCAGGGCGTTTTCGGACAGGAATTTCACGATTGGAGATTGCAGGCCGCTGTCTTCGCCGTTGGAGAGGTTGCTCACATCGTTTACTTTGATGTATGCCAAACCTTTCGCACCGTAGATGCCGACAAATTTAGTGTATTCGTCGATTTCTTTGCGGCTGAATTTTGCGCCGTTTGGTACACGCAGAGCGACTACGCGGCCGCCTTTCATGTCGGCTGCGCCACGGAAAACTTTAAATTCTTCCGTTTTCATCAGATCGGTCAACTCGGTAAATTTCAAGTTGATGCGCATATCTGGTTTGTCAGAACCGTAGTAGAACATGGCTTCAGAGTAAGGCATGCGTGGGAAATCGCCCAAATCTACGTTCAAAGCATCTTTGAAGACTTGTTTGGCCATGCCTTCAGTGATTTCCATGATTTCATCCTCGTTCAGGAACGAGGTTTCCAAGTCGATTTGAGTGAATTCAGGTTGGCGGTCGGCGCGCAAGTCTTCGTCACGGAAACATTTGGTGATTTGGTAGTAACGGTCGAACCCCGCCACCATCAACAGTTGTTTGAACAATTGCGGAGATTGTGGCAGAGCGAAGAATTCGCCCGGATGAACGCGGCTCGGCACGAGGTAGTCGCGCGCGCCTTCAGGCGTGGAGCGGGTCAGCATCGGGGTTTCGATGTCGATGAAGCCTTGTGCGTCCAAGTAGCGGCGAACGCCCATGGTGACTTGGTAACGCAGGCGTAGGTTGCGTTGCATGGCAGGACGGCGCAAGTCGATAACGCGGTTGGTCAGGCGAACGTTTTCGCTGATGTTTTCATCGTCAATTTGGAACGGAGGCGTAGCGGCAGCGTTCAAGACTTCGATTTCTTTGGCAAGGATTTCGATTTTGCCGGAAATCATTTTGTCGTTGGTTGTACCTTCTGGGCGGTTGCGTACGCGGCCGGTAATGCTCAAAACGTATTCGTTGCGGGCGGAATCGGCAGCGGCAAATGCTTCCGGAGTGTCAGGGTCGATAACGACTTGAACGATGCCTTCGCGGTCGCGCAGGTCGATAAAAATCACACCGCCGTGGTCGCGTCGACGGTGTACCCAGCCTTTGACGGTAACGGTTTGGTCTAAGTATTGCTCGCTAATCAGACCGCAATAGTTGGTACGCATAAAATCACCTTTTATTGATTTAAACTGAAAACAGAAAATGCCGTCTGAACGGCGGCTTTATTGTTGTTCGGGCAAATCCGCCTTTTCAGACGGCATAGGTCCTGCCAATGTTTTGACGGGCAGGTCGTCAGGGATGACCATACCCAGCGAAATCACATATTTCAACGCTTCGTCCACGCTCATATCGAGTTCGCGCACATCGCTTTTCTTAACCATAATATAGTAACCGCCGGTCGGATTTGGCGTGGTCGGAACATACACGGAAAGATAATCGTCATCCTGCGGCAATGCACCCTTAAGTGCGTTCGACACCTGCCCGGACACGAAAGCAATCGTCCAAATACCGGGCTGGGGAAACGGCACGAGTACCGGTGTTTTAAACGAACGGCTGCTGTCGGAAAGCAGGGACTCGGATACTTTTTTAACACTCGAGTAGATGGATTTCACAACCGGAATCCTACCCAACAAGCTGTCCCACGCGGCAAGAATCTGCCGGCCCAATACGTTTGCGGCAAATAATCCGGTTACAAATAATACTGCAATGGCAACAATAACGCCGAGCCCCGGGATATTAAACCCCAAAACATATTGCGGACGCCATTGTCTCGGAAGCAGGTTGACGAGTTGGTCGGATGCGGAAACGATATAGGAAATAACCCAAACCGTTACCGCAATCGGCAGCCAGACCAAAATGCCTGTAATCAGATATTTTTTTAACGCCTTAGCAGTTTTACCGCCTTCGGCTGCAGGTTCAGTCATCTTGCTTGATTCCGACAAAGTTTGTGCAAACTACACATTATACGCTCTTGCCAGAATTCAAACGAGCTTTTTATCTCATACGCCGTAAAGCCCCCGATGGCTTCAGACGGCACCGCCGACTTGATATCCCTTACCCGAACACGGTTCAGATGCCGTCCCAATCATTAAACATCAAACCGAAACCGATACCGCTCTGTTTGCGGTTATAGTCGATAAGACTCTCTCCATAACCGTGAAAGCCACGCACTACACCCTTAAGCTTGCCTGTAATAGGAAAAGTATAGGCAGCCTCTACTGCGCCATAACCCGTTTTGGGGTTGTAACGCAGCACTGAATACACATTCTTCCTGTCATTCAAACGGTACTGAACTTTCACATCGCCATAACCCATATAGTCGGCAATATCCGGGTTGTCGTTTTGATCGCCTCCTTGATCAAATACGCGCATCCACACACGTGGCACCACGGTCAACTTTCCCCACTCCATCCCCGCCACAGCATAAATCCTATTCCACGAACGCGACTCCGGACGGCTTTGCCCGTTAGACTGGTGAACAAAACCTGTACCAAGCATACGCAGCCTGCCGCCCCAAGGCAAGTCAGCCTTCACAGGCTGGGTCAGGAAGATTTCAGGCTTATAATCCGTATTTCGGAACGGTGCGGATTTCCTGCCCTGATTGAAAATCTGCCAGTCTGATTTCTGCGTATAACCAAACCACAAATCCGCACGGCTTTTGAACAAATCCTCAGCGATTTTGCTTTTAAACGAAATCTGAAGTTTGGTTTCCGCACGCTTTTGCTGCCCGAATCTCTCTTGTTCGGTTATGCCGCGCGTCGGTGAACTCGGAGAATAGTTGGGCGAACTGTTATACCAAAACGGCATAAGGTACATTGGATTATGCTCGCGTACACTCAGAAGCCCTCGCGTATCATTTCTATCTAAATCATACATCAGGCTCAACGGCGTATATGTAGCTTCCGTAGCTCCTGCTTGATCGCCGGACGGCACATCTTCGTCAACCACGATGACAGTCTCTTTCTTATCTAAGCTGCTTCGTACGGTTTCAGTAAGATTAAGTACAGGTTTTGTCTCATGCCGCCCGGATTTTCCCGGCATATCCGGAAACCGTACCGCAAATATTCTGTCATAACACGCCAAGCGTAAAGCATCGTCTTTCAAATTATGACATTGCACCGCAGTCTCGGCGAAGGCAGACGCAACCGGTAGCAAACCTATCAAAAAAATATAACGCATATTCTGTTTATTCATCTCCCTCCCCATTGCCGACACATTGTTTTAAGATGATATTTTATAGCGTGTTCAAATAAAAAACCGTACATTTTCCGATATTTTAAGCTTTGGCCTTCCCAATGCGAAAAACCCCGAAACCGTCAGGCTTCAGGGTTTTTTGCTTATTACATATAAAAAACCGCCTTAGCGGTTTTGCAAAAATTAAGCCAGGGCTTTCACTTTTGCAAACAAACGGCTTTTGTGACGTGCCGCTTTGTTTTTATGGAATACGCCTTTATCGGCGATACGGTCGATAATTTTAACAGACTCTTTGTAAACCGCTTGTGCAGCTGCCTTATCGCCTGCTTCGACTGCTTTCAATACTTTTTTCACTGCAGTACGGAATGCGGTACGCAGGCTAGCATTGTGTGCACGTTGTTTGACGGACTGGCGGGCACGTTTGCGTGCTTGTGCGCTGTTTGCCATATTGGAATCTCCTGGAAGAAAAATAAATTCTGTAAACGCGCAATTTTAAAGGGGGTTTACATTATATGCAAGCCTTTTCTCTCTATCCGCCCGTCGGACACCCTGACAGCGCAGGAAAACGGCAAAATCGGGCGGACGTTTTTCTCCCCTTTTGGAAACAGGATAATTTTTTAGGAAAATCAGTCCAATATCGCTTTGAGTTTGCACAAATTTACTTTACAATGCCCAAACCTTGCGCCGGGGTGTTTATGGGGCGCGGGGTTTTCTTTTTTTCTAACCTCTTTCATCAGGAATCTGCCCGTATGAAAAAATCCGTATTAGCCGTTTTGGCCGCGCTGTCTCTGGCAGCCTGCGGCGGCAGCGAAAAAAACGCCGTGCAACCTCAAGCAGACGCTGCGTCTGCTGCCAATGCCGAAGCCGCTGCCACCGATACTCTGAACATCTACAACTGGTCGAACTATGTTGACGAGAGTACGGTCGAAGACTTTAAAAAAGCCAACAATCTGAAGCTGACTTACGACTTGTACGAAAACAATGAAACGCTGGAAGCCAAAATGCTGACCGGCAAATCCGGTTACGATTTGGTTGTGCCGGGCATCGCCTTCCTGCCGCGCCAAATCGAGGCGGGCGCGTATCAAAAAGTCAACAAAGACCTGATTCCCAACTATAAAAACATCGATCCCGAACTCTTGAAAATGCTGGAAACCGCCGACCCGGGCAACCAGTATGCCGTCCCCTATTTCTCCGGCGTAAACACGATTGCGATTACGGCGAAGGGCAAAGAGCTTTTGGGCGGCAAGCTGCCCCAAAACGGCTGGGATTTGCTGTTCAAACCCGAATACACCCGCAAGCTGAAATCCTGCGGCATCGCCTTGTGGGACACCCCGAGCGAAATGTTCCCGATTTTGCTGAACTACTTGGGCAAAGACCCCAAAGGCTCGAATCCTGAAGATTTGAAGGCGGCGGCGGAAGTGTTGAAGTCTATCCGTCCGGATGTCAAACGTTTCAGCCCGTCCATCATCGACGAGCTGGCACGCGGCGACATCTGCCTGGCGGCAGGCAACGGCGGCGATTTGAACTTGGCGAAAGCACGTTCCGAAGAAGTGAAAAACAACGTCGGCATCGAAGTGCTGACACCGAAAGGTATGGGCTTCTGGATTGAGTCTTGGCTGATTCCCGCCGATGCGAAAAACGTCGCCAACGCCCACAAATACATCAACTATACGCTCGACCCCGAAATCGCGGCGAAAAACGGCATCGCCGTAACCTTTGCCCCCGCCAGCAAACCGGCGCGCGAAAAAATGCCTGCCGAGCTGGTGAACACCCGTTCCATCTTCCCGAACGAGCAGGATATGAAAGACGGTTTCGTGATGCCGCAAATGAGCGCGGATGCGAAAAAACTGTCGGTCAGCCTGTGGCAGAAAATCAAAGTCGGCACCAACTGATTTGAAGCATTAAAAATGCCGTCCGAACAATGTTCGGACGGCATTTTATATTGGATGGAAATAGAAATATTTATACCGTCGCTCCCACGGCCGGGATTTCAGATTGCGGACATCTGTCAGGAGGACAAAAAACCTTCCGAGACCTTTGCAAAATTCTTTCTCCCCTCAACAGCCGAAATCTAAACAAAGATTTTCGGCTGTTTTTGTTTCACATATCCACTGATTCTACCCAAATACCCCCTTAATCCTCCCCGGATACCCGATAATCAGGCATCCAACCGCCTTTGGGGCGGCAACAGGCATACTTAGCCTGTTGGCCGCTTTCAACAGGTTCAAACACATCGCCTTCAGGTGGCTTTGCGCACTCACTTTAATCAGCCCGAAATAGGCTGCCCGGGCATAGCGGAATTTACGGTGTAACGTACCGAAGCTTTGTTCGACCACATAACGGGTCTTCGATAAATACCGGTTGCGTTTGGTTTGCGTCTCCGTCAGCGGACGGTTGCAGTGGGCTTTGCGCATAATGCCGTCTAATAACCGATGCTCTTCCAGATGTTGCCGGTTTTCCTCGCTGTCATAGCCTTTGTCGGCATAGACGGTTGTGTCTTTGGCTATTCCTTCCAGCAAAGGCAACAGGTGGTTGCACTCATGGGTATTGGCGGGAGTGATGTGCAGTTTCTCGATATAGCCTTCCTCATCGGTACGGTATGTTGTTTGTAACCGAGTTTGTAGAAGCCGTTTTTCTTTGTTCAACGGGCATCTTTATCTTTGCTCGGTGTGGTTTGGCCGCTGACTTGTCCTTCGTCATCCACTTCTATGGCCTGACGCTGTTTGCTGCCGGCGGTTTGAATAATGGTGGCGTCAATGACGGCGGCGGATGCTTTCTCTACTTTTAGGTTTTTTTCGGTCAGTTGGCGGTTAATCAGTTCCAGCAATTCGGACAGGGTATCGTCTTGCGCCAGCCAATTGCGGTAGCGGCATAAGGTGCTGTAATCGGGGATGCTCAGTTCGTCAAAACGGCAAAACAGGTTGAAGTCGATGCAGGTAATGAGGCTGTGTTCGAGTTCGGGATCGGAGAGACTGTGCCATTGTCCGAGCAGGACGGCTTTGAACATGGACAACAGGGGATAGGCGGGGCGGCCGCGGTGGTCTCTAAGGTAACGAGTTCTTTGACGGTTCAGGTACTGTTCGATCGGTTGCCAATCAATCACTTGATCTAACTTTAGCAATGGGAGGCGGTCGATGTGCTTGGCGATCATGACTTGTGCGGTTTGCCTGAAGAAGGTGCTCATGAGAAATCCCCTAAATGTCTTGGTGGGAATTTAGGGGATTTTTGGGGAGTTTTGCAAAGGTCTCCTTCCGCCGTTATTTCCCACAGGCGGTAATCCGATCCGTTGGGATTTTGCAACTTCAAATCAATCCGCAAACTGAAATCCCGTCATTCCCATGAACGTGGGAATCTAGAACGCAGGGTTGGAGCAAGCGTTTTATCCGATAAGTTTCCGCACCGACAGACCTAGATTCCCGCCTGCGTGGAAATGACGGCATATCGGCAGGCGCAGGGTGTTTTGCATTTGATAAAAATGCCGTCTGAAACCTTCAGACGGCATTTCTGCGGCAATCGGATTATTTCCAAACCAAAAGCGCGTGGTTGCGTTTGCCGCGCCGAAGGATGGTGTATTTGCCGAAACGTTTGTGTTCGTCGGTCAACAGATAGGCATCATCGGGGCGTTCGGCGGCATGGTTCGGATTGTTGGCTTCGGCAGGTTTGCCGTTGAGCAATACCGCTTTGGCGTTGACAAAGCCGCGCGCTTCTTTGTTGGAGGATGCCAAGCCGGTTTTGACCAAGGCTTCGACGGCGTTGATGCCGTCTGAAACTTCAAATGCGGGCAGTCCGTCGAGGGCGAGCTGCTCGAAGTCGCTTTCGGTAAGCCGGCTTTGGTCTTCGGCAAACAGGCTTTCGGAAATGCGCTGTGCGGCTTGCAGGGCGGCTTCACCGTGAATCAGGCGGGTCATTTCTTCGGCGAGGATGCGTTGCGCTTCGGGCTTGCTGCCGCTTGCCTTGTCTTTCGCTTCGATGGCATCGATTTCTTCAACCGACAGGAAGGTAAAGTATTTCAGGAATTTATACACATCGGCATCGGCGACCTTCAGCCAGAATTGGTAGAACTGGTACGGCGAGGTTTTTTTCGCGTTCAGCCATACTGCGCCGCCTTCGGTTTTACCGAATTTGGTGCCGTCTGATTTGGTAACCAAAGGCAGAGTCAGGCCGAATACTTGTTTTTGGTGCAGGCGGCGGGTCAGGTCGATACCGGCGGTGATGTTGCCCCATTGGTCAGAGCCGCCGATTTCCAAAACCGCGCCGTGGCGTTTGTTCAACTCGGCGAAGTCGTAGCCTTGCAGCAGGGAATAGGCGAACTCGGTGAAGGAAATGCCTGCGCCGTCGCGGTCGATGCGCTGTTTGACGGATTCTTTGTTCAGCATGGCGTTGACGGAGAAATGTTTGCCGATGTCGCGCAGGAAGTCGAGGCAGTTCATTTTGCCGAACCAGTCGGCGTTGTTCGCCATAATGGCGGCATTTTCGCCTTCAAAGCTTAAGAAAGGGGTCAGTTGGTTGCGGATGCTTTCTACCCAGCCGGCAACGGTTTCGGCGGAATTCAAGCTGCGCTCCACAGCTTTGAAGCTGGGATCGCCGATCATACCGGTCGCGCCGCCTACTAAGGCAATCGGCGTATGCCCCGCCTGTTGGAAGCGGCGCAATGCCAATACGGGCAGCAGGTGTCCGATATGCAGGCTGTCGGCAGTCGGGTCGAAACCGCAATAAAGGGAAATTTTTTGTTCGTTCAACAAAGCGTCTAAGGCTTCGATGTCGGTAGTTTGCGCGATAAGGCCGCGCGATTGCAGGTCTTGGATGACGCTCATTAGAAATCTTTGTCCTTTCTCTTTTTCGCTTGATTCAGTAAATATTTCCCTTTTGGGGAGATGGAAGATGTTTTACTAAATTCATAGATTACCAAAGTGGGTAACAACAAATAAACAGAGTCTGCTGCTATTTGTAAAATAAAGATTGCATTTTGGAAGGCAGAAGTAATACTCATGCAAATAGTAACTTGCATAATGCCTAGTATAAGCACAGATTCATTCAAAGAAGCATATTTTTTATTATTCTGATACTTATTGAAACAGTATATTAATAGGCCGCAATTTATTAATAAGCAAAAGAAAATCCCAAGTTGTGCTCCTATACATGGTTTTGAAAGAAATTGTAAGGAGTCGTCAGTCAAACTTAGCATGAGCTCAATGGTTATTAATAAAAATGAGCCAATCAACATCCATAAGGATGTTGATTTTATTTCTCTAAATGATTTATGGCTTGAGATTGCTAAAAAAGCCAAAGAAATCAATATGAATAATAATGATAAACCAATGAATATTAGCAAAGAATATACTATGTAACTGCTTGGCATGGTTTACACGTTAAACAAAAAGTGCATCACATCTCCGTCTTGCACGACGTATTCTTTGCCTTCCACACGCATTTTGCCGGCTTCTTTGGCTTTGGCTTCGCCGCCTAAAACGATGAAGTCTTCGTAGGCGATGACTTGGGCGCGGATGAAGCCGCGTTCGAAGTCGGTGTGAATCACGCCGGCGGCTTGCGGGGCGGTGTCGCCTTTGTGTATCGTCCACGCGCGGACTTCTTTTACGCCGGCGGTGAAGTAGGTTTGCAGGCCCAAGAGGTCGTAGCCCGCGCGGATCAGGCGGTTCAGGCCCGGTTCTTCTAAGCCCATTTCGGCGAGGAACTCGGCTTTTTCGTCGTCTTCCAATTCGGCGATTTCGCTCTCCATCGCGGCGCATACGGCGACGACGGGGGCGTTTTCTTTTGCAGCCAATTCTTTCAGGTGGTCGAGGTGCGGATTGTTTTCAAAACCGTCTTCGGAAACGTTGCCGACGTACATGGCAGGTTTGGCAGTCAGCAAGAACAGCGGTTTGAGCATGGCGAGTTCTTCCGCGTCCAAACCGAAGGAGCGTACAGGCTTGCCTTCATCCAGATGCGGCAGCAGTTTTTTGCACAAATCGACCAGTTTTTGCGCGTCTTTGTCGCCTGAGCGGGCGCGTTTTTCTTCGCGGACGATGGCTTTTTCGACACTTGCCAGGTCGGCAAGTGCCAACTCTGTGCCGATGGTTTCAATGTCGGCAATCGGATCGACGCGGCCTGCAACGTGGACGATGTTGTCGTCGTCAAAGCAACGCACGACGTTAACAATCGCGTCAGTCTCGCGGATGTTGGCAAGGAACTGGTTGCCCAGGCCTTCGCCTTTACTCGCGCCTGCAACCAAACCGGCAATATCGACGAATTCGACGATGGCGGGCTGCATTTTTTGCGGATTAACGATTTTCGCCAGCTCCGCCATGCGCGGGTCGGGCACTTCGACGATGCCGACGTTGGGTTCGATGGTACAGAAAGGATAGTTTGCCGCTTCGATGCCCGATTGGGTCAGCGCGTTAAAGAGGGTGGATTTGCCGACGTTGGGCAAACCGACGATGCCGCATTTCAAACTCATGTTTTTTCCTGAAAATAGAGAAATTTAACGGAGAATTATAACATATTGCCTCCAGCATCCTGCAAAAATGCCGTCTGAAACAGCGTTCAGACGGCATCCGGTTTCAGAAAACCACTCAGAACAAGCCGTGAATCACGCCTTCTGCGTCCACATCGATTTTCTCGGCAGCCGGAACTTTCGGCAGACCCGGCATTTTCATCATATTGCCGCACAACGCAACGATGAAACCTGCGCCTGCGGAAACAGTGATACCGCGCACGGTAATGCGGAAGCCTTCGGGGCAGCCTAGAAGTTTGGCGTTGTCGCTCAAAGAATATTGGGTTTTCGCCATGCAGATCGGCATTTTGTCCAAGCCCAGTTTTTCCAGTGAGGCGATTTCGGCAGACGCTTCCGCGCTGAAATCGACATCTTCCGCGCCGTACACTTTTTGGGCAATCGCACGGATTTTGTCTTTGATGCCCAACTCGACATCGTAGGCGAAACCGAAGTTATTAGGTTGGTTGTCGATGGCATTGACGACTTTGTGCGCCAAGTCTGCACCACCCGCGCCGCCTTTGCCCCAGACTTCGGTCAGGGAAACTTCAACGCCGTGTTCCGCGCAGGCTTTTTCAATCATGGCCAACTCGGCATCGGAGTCGGACACGAAGCGGTTGATGGCGACGACGACGGGCAGACCGAATACGTTTTTCAGGTTGGAAATGTGTTTCAAGAGATTAGGCAGGCCTTTTGCCAAGGCTTCGAGGTTTTCTTCGCCGAGGTTGGCACGCTCCACGCCGCCGTTGTATTTCAAAGCGCGAACAGTGGCCACAACAACAGCCGCATCAGGTCTCAAGTCCGCCAGACGGCATTTGATGTCGCAGAATTTTTCCGCGCCCAAATCCGCGCCGAAGCCTGCTTCGGTTACGGCGTAATCGGCAAGATGTTTCGCCAAACGGGTGGCGGTAACGGAGTTGCAGCCGTGGGCGATGTTGGCGAACGGGCCGCCGTGTACAAAGGCCGGCGTGCCTTCGATGGTTTGTACCAAGTTGGGCTTAATCGCATCTTTGAGCAGGGCCGCCATCGCGCCATTCGCTTTCAAATCTTTGGCGTAAACGGGGCTACCGTCTTTGGCGTAGGCGACGAGGATGTTGCCCAAACGCTCTTTCAAATCGCTGATGTCTTTGGCAAGGCAGAATACCGCCATCACTTCGGAGGCAACGGTAATATCAAAACCGTCAAGACGCATCACGCCGTCAACGGGTTTGCCCATACCGTCGATGATGTTGCGCAACTGGCGGTCGTTCATATCGACCACGCGCCGCCACAGCACACGTTTCGGATCGATGTTCAACTCGTTGCCTTGGTAGATGTGGTTGTCGAGCATGGCGGCGAGCAGGTTATTCGCCGCACCGATGGCGTGGAAGTCGCCGGTGAAGTGCAGGTTGATGTCTTCCATCGGCAAAACTTGGGCATAGCCGCCGCCTGCCGCGCCGCCTTTCACTCCGAACACCGGACCCAAAGAAGGCTCGCGCAAAGCAATCACAGAGTCTTTGCCGATATGGCGCAATGCGTCCGCCAAACCGATGGTTACGGTGGTTTTGCCTTCGCCCGCCGGAGTCGGGTTGATGGCGGTAACCAAAATCAGACGGCCTTGTTTTTGCGGCAGTTTAAACGCTTCGGCAGGATTGATTTTGGCTTTGTAATGACCATAGGGCTCGATGTTGTCAACGTTCAAACCCAGCTTGGCAGCAATTTCACCAATCGGGCGCATGGTGGAGGATTGGGCGATTTCGGCATCGGTTTTGAAGCTCATGATTTTCCTTTATTGAGAGAGGGAAAGGCCGTCTGAAACAATACACTAAAGACGGCTGGAAGAAAAAGAATATTCGTTCTATTATAACGTTTTCCAAAGACAAACCGCAGTGAAAATTTTGATATTTCATCAACAAGCGGATTCATATTGTCAACAATTTGAAACAAGGGAATAAAACATGAGCAGCAACGCATGGCTATTTTGGGCATTGGCATCGGCAGGCTTCGCCTCATTGACCGCCATTTTCGCCAAAATGGGTTTACAGGGTATAGATTCAGATTTCGCCACCTTTATCCGTACCTTGGTCATCCTCGCCGCTTTATTATTATTTTTAACCTACACCGGCAAATGGCAGGGTGTGAACGGCTTTACCGGCCGCAACTGGACATTCCTCATCCTATCCGGCCTTGCTACCGGCGCATCTTGGCTCGCCTATTTTAAAGCCCTGCAACTGGGTAACGCCTCGCAAGTCGCCCCCGTCGACAAATTCAGCCTGGTTCTGGTTGCCCTGATGGCAGTAGTCTTCCTCGACGAACGCCCCAGTACGCAGGAATGGATAGGCTTGGGACTGGTAACGGCAGGTGTATTGACGCTGGCGTTGAAGCGGTAAACCCACAAGAAATAAATGAAATGCCGTCTGAAAAACTGTTTTCAGACGGCATTTCTGTTTCTGTCCATTCTCAGCACTCAACCACGCGCACGGATACGGGGATAGCTTTTTTCTGGAGTGTAGCGGCGAGTCCGGCGAGCGAGGTTTCTTTGTAGGTTGCCTTCATATCCCGACCGGTCTGCAACATGGTTTGGATGACTTCGTCGAGCGAGACTTTCTTGTCCGTGCCGTCTTCCAATAATGCCAGGGTGGCAAGCTTAAGAGCTTTTTCGGCGGCTATGCCGTTGCGTTCGATGCAGGGGATTTGCACCAGTCCGCCGACGGGGTCGCAAGTCAGGCCCAGATGATGTTCCATCGCCATTTCGGCGGCGTTTTCCACTTGTTTGGGCGTGCCGCCGATAACTTCGGCGTATGCGCCCGCCGCCATCGAACACGCTACGCCGACTTCTCCCTGACAACCGACATCCGCCCCGGAGATGGAGGCATTGGTTTTGTAGAGGATGCCGATTGCGCCTGCGGTGAGCAGGAAGTTTTCGACACGTTCCTGAGTGGCGTGTGGATTGAACTTGCGGAAATAGTGCAATACTGCGGGAATGATGCCTGCCGCGCCGTTGGTCGGGGCGGTAACGACGCGTCCGCCGGCGGCGTTTTCTTCGTTGACCGCCATGGCGTATACCATCGGCCAAAGCTGAGTGTTGACGATTTCGGTTTCGCGCAAGACTTTGAGCTTGGCGGCAAGCTGCGGGGCGCGGCGGCGAACGTTCAATCCGCCGGGCAGTTCGCCGTCTGCCGCCAAACCGCGCTTGATGCAGCCTTCCATAACCTCGGCAACACCGGCAACACGGCGGCGGATTTCGGCTTCGCTGCATCCGGCAAGCGCGGCTTCGTTTGCCAACACGGCTTCGGAAATATCCAGCTGGTTCAGACGGCATTGGGCAAGCAGCTCGGCACAACTGTTGTAAGGATAAGGAACGGTTTTTTCCGTTTCCGCCTGCCGCTCGAAATCTTCTTCGGTAACGACAAAGCCGCCGCCGACCGAATAATAAACCTGCTCCTTCAAGACTGCCCCGTCTGAAGCATAGGCGGTGAAACGCAGGCCGTTCGGATGTTTGGGCAGCACTTGGTCGCCGCGTATATGCAAATCGCGCCGGGGGTCGAACACAATTTCATCTCCGTTAAGCAGTAGGATATGCTGGGAGCGGATACGTTCGAGGCGGTCGGGAATGTCGGCAAGCGGAATATCGTGCGGCAGGCTGCCTTCCAAACCGAGCATCAGCGCGTCAAACGTACCGTGCCCTCGCCCTGTCAGTGCAAGCGAGCCGTAAATGTCGATGGCGATGCGGGCGATTTGCGCGTCCAAGCCTGCGGCAAAGGCAGCGGCGGCCTTCATCGGGCCGACCGTATGCGAACTGGAAGGACCGATACCGATTTTAAAAATATCAAAAATACTGATCATATTTTACTCCGACGGTTTTTTCAGACGGCATGGCTTCCGTTTGACAAACCAAAAGGAGACGCGGCAAGCTGCCCGTCTCCTTTTTTCATTTTGACTTATGCGTCGATATTTTGGGCAATCAGCGCGTTGTTCTCGATAAAGGCACGGCGCGGCTCGACCTCGTCGCCCATCAGGGTAACGAACACTTCGTCGGCGGCAATGGCGTCCTCAATGCGTACCTTCAGAAGGCGGCGCACGGACGGATCCATCGTCGTTTCCCACAGCTGTTCGGGGTTCATCTCGCCCAAACCTTTATACCGCTGGATGCTCATACCCTTTTGCACGTTTTGCAACAGGATGTCCAACGCTTCTTCAAAGCTGCCGACAGGATATTCGGTTTCGCCCTTAAACAAGGTCGAACCGGCTGCAACCAAACCTTTCAGCACGGCGGCAGTCTGAACAATGGTCTGATAGGCTTTGCTGTTGAGGAATTTGGATTCGAGGTAGCTGGTCATCACATTGCCGTGCAGCTTGCGCGTGATCTTGATGAAGCGGTTGCCTTCGTGTCCTTCCACGCGTTCCAACACCACTTCTTTTTCATCCAACAAGGCGGAAAGATTGGCAATGGCGCGGTCTGTGCTATCTGCCGAAGACAAATCGACGGGTTCGGCATACAGCATCGCCTTGAGCACCAAATCATCGATGATGCGGCTTTCCTGTCCGATAACGGTTTTTGCCAGCAGGAACTGCTTGGCGGCGCTTTCCAAATCTTTCCCCTCCAGCACTTTGCCGTCTGAAACGATTTTGGCTTTTTCCAAGGCGAGTCCGAGCAGCCATTGGTCTTTTTCCAACTCGTCCTTGAGGTAACGTTCCTGTTTGCCGTACTTCGCTTTATACAAAGGCGGCTGGGCGATATAGATGTAGCCGCGCTCGACCAGTTCGGGCATTTGGCGGTAGAAGAAGGTCAGGAGCAGGGTGCGGATGTGCGCGCCGTCCACGTCGGCATCGGTCATGATAATGATGCGGTGGTAACGCAGCTTCTCGGCATTGAATTCTTCCTTGCCGATACCTGCGCCCAACGCAGTAATCAAAGCGGCTACTTCCTGACTGGCGAGCATTTTTTCAAAGCGCGCCTTTTCAACGTTCAAAATCTTGCCCTTAAGCGGCAAAATCGCTTGGAATTTGCGGTCGCGGCCCTGCATGGCGGAACCGCCTGCAGAATCGCCCTCGACCAGATAAAGTTCTGACAAGGCAGGATCTTTTTCTTGGCAGTCGGCGAGTTTGCCGGGCAGCCCCAAGCCGTCCATCACGCCTTTGCGGCGGGTGATTTCACGGGCTTTGCGGGCGGCTTCGCGCGCGCGCGCGGCATCGACGATTTTGCTGGTGATGATTTTGGCTTCGGTCGGGTTTTCTTCGAGGAAGTCGGTCAGGGCTTGGTTGATGACTTCGTTGACGACGGGGCCGATTTCGCTGGAAACCAGTTTGTCTTTGGTTTGGGACGAGAATTTGGGGTCGGGCAGTTTGACGGACAACACGCAGGTCAAACCTTCGCGCATATCGTCGCCGGCGGTTTCCACTTTGGCTTTTTTGGCGACTTCGTTGGCTTCGATGTAGCTGTTGATGGTTCGCGTCATCACTTGGCGCAACGCAGTCAAGTGCGTACCGCCGTCGCGCTGAGGGATGTTGTTGGTAAAGCACTGCACGCTTTCTTGGTAGCTGTCGTTCCACTGCATCGCGCATTCGACGCTCATGCCGTCTTTCTCGCCGAACGCGTAGAAGATTTTTTCGTGCAACGGCGTTTTTTTTCGGTTCATGTATTGCACGAAACCTGCCACGCCGCCGGAAAGTGCGAAGCTTTCGTGTTTGCCGTCGCGTTCGTCGGTCAATTCGATGTCCACGCCGTTGTTCAGGAAGGAAAGTTCGCGGATGCGTTTGGCAAGGATGTCGAAGCTGTATTCGACGTTGCCGAAGGTTTCCGTACTGGCGAGGAAGCGCACGGTCGTGCCTTTTTTATCGGAATCACCGACAACTTTCAACGGCTCTTCGGTTTCGCCGCGCACGAAGCGGACGAAGTGTTCTTTGCCATCGCGGTAAATAGTCAGCGTTACCCAGTCGGACAGCGCGTTAACGACGGACACGCCCACGCCGTGCAGGCCGCCGGAGATTTTGTAGCTGTTGTTGTCGAATTTACCGCCAGCGTGCAAGACGGTCATGATGACTTCAGCGGCGGAGCGTCCTTCTTTCGGGTGGATGCCGGTGGGCATGCCGCGGCCGTTGTCGGCCACGCTGACGGAATTGTCGGCATGGATGGTTACGGTGATTTTATCGCAATGTCCCGCCAGTGCTTCGTCGATGGCGTTGTCCAATACTTCGAACACCATGTGGTGCAGGCCGCTGCCGTCCTGCGTGTCGCCAATGTACATGCCGGGGCGTTTGCGTACTGCTTCCAAGCCTTCGAGCACCTGAATGCTGTCGGCACCGTATTCTTCGTGTTTTTGTTCAGTCATATTTTTTGCCGGATTTTGAAAAGATTTTGCGATGTCGCCAAAACAGTCCGCACCTTGTGAAAAAAGCGGGCGGGACGGCGTATATAATTGTGTATTATAGCCGATTTCGCCGCCTGATTCAGCGTTATCCGCATCCGTATGCCGTCTGAAGGGGAGGGCGGCGCATTGGTGGCCGGTACGGGCGCGGGATTTGCCGGCAAAGTGGCAAAAGCGTTTTTTTGCCACTAAAATCTACACTCTATACTTTTCGGACAGGGGCGCGGAAATGGAAATATGGAATATGTTGGACACTTGGCTCGATGCCGTCCCGATACGTGCGGAGGCGGCCGAATCCGTGGCGGCGGTCGCGGCTTTGCTGCTGGCGCGCGCCCTTCTGTTGAATATCCACTTCAGACGGCATCCGGATTTCGGCATCGAAAGCAAGCGGCGGTTTTTGGTTGCCAGCCGCAATATAACGCTGCTTTTGGTGCTGTTTTCGCTGGCATTTATCTGGTCGGCGCAAATTCAAACGCTGGCTTTGTCAATGTTTGCGGTGGCGGCGGCGGTCGTCGTGGCGACGAAGGAACTGATTATGTGTTTGTCGGGCAGTATTTTAAGGTCTGCCACCCAGCAATACTCGGTCGGCGACTATATCGAAATCAACGGCCTGCGCGGGCGCGTGGTCGACATCAACCTGTTGAACACGCTGATGATGCAGGTCGGCCCGAACCCCTTGGTCGGACAGCTTGCGGGAACCACCGTTTCTTTCCCCAACAGCCTGTTGTTGAGCCACCCCGTGCGCCGCGACAATATTTTGGGCGACTATGTCATCCATACGGTCGAAATCCCCGTTCCCATCCATTTGGATTCGGATGAAGCCGTATGCCGTCTGAAAGCCGTACTCGAACCCTTGTGCGCGCCCTACATCCCCGCCATCCAACGGCATTTGGAAAACGTGCAGGCGGAAAAACTGTTTATCACGCCCGCCGCCAGACCGCGCGTTACCCGCGTGCCGTACGACGACAAGGCATACCGCATCATCGTCCGCTTCGCCTCCCCCGTTTCAAAGCGGCTGGAAATCCAGCAGGCGGTTATGGACGAGTTTTTGCGCGTACAATACCGCCTGTTAAATCATCCCGCCGACTCCGAAACACTTTAACTTTTCCCATCCGGCACCATTTCCGGCTTCAGACGGCATATTGCCGATATGCCGTCTGAAGCACAACACGCAAAGGAAACCCATCTTATGACTGACAACGCACTGCTCCACTTGGGCGAAGAACCCCGTTTCGACCAAATCAAAACCGAAGACATCAAACCCGCCCTGCAAACCGCCATCGCCGAAGCGCGCGGACAAATCGCCGCCATCAAAGCCCAAACGCACACCGGCTGGGCAAACACCGTCGAATCCCTGACCGGCATCACCGAACGCGTCGGCAGGATTTGGGGCGTGGTATCGCATCTCAACTCCGTCGTCGATACGCCCGAACTGCGCGCCGTCTATAACGAACTGATGCCCGAAATCACCGTCTTCTTCACCGAAATCGGACAAGACATCGAGCTATACAACCGCTTCAAAACCATCAAAAATTCCCCCGAATTTGCAACGCTTTCCCCCGCACAAAAAACCAAGCTCAACCACGACCTGCGCGATTTCGTATTGAGCGGCGCGGAACTGCCGCCCGAACAGCAGGCAGAACTGGCAAAACTGCAAACCGAAGGCGCGCAACTTTCCGCCAAATTCTCCCAAAACGTCCTAGACGCGACCGACGCGTTCGGCATTTACTTTGACGATGCCGCACCGCTTGCCGGCATTCCCGAAGACGCGCTCGCCATGTTTGCCGCCGCCGCGCAAAGCGAAGGCAAAACAGGCTACAAAATCGGTTTGCAGATTCCGCACTACCTCGCCGTCATCCAATACGCCGACAACCGCGAACTGCGCGAACAAATCTACCGCGCCTACGTTACCCGCGCCAGCGAACTTTCAGACGACGGCAAATTCGACAACACCGCCAACATCGACCGCACGCTCGAAAACGCCCTGCAAACCGCCAAACTGCTCGGCTTCAAAAACTACGCCGAGCTGTCGCTGGCAACCAAAATGGCGGACACCCCCGAACAAGTTTTAAACTTCCTGCACGACCTCGCCCGCCGTGCCAAACCCTACGCCGAAAAAGACCTCGCCGAAGTCAAAGCCTTCGCCCGCGAAAGCCTGAACCTCGCCGACCCGCAGCCGTGGGACTTGAGCTACGCCGGCGAAAAACTGCGCGAAGCCAAATACGCATTCAGCGAAACCGAAGTCAAAAAATACTTCCCCGTCAGCAAAGTTCTGGCAGGCCTGTTCGCCCAAATCAAAAAACTCTACGGTATCGGATTCGCCGAAAAAACCGTTCCCGTCTGGCACAAAGACGTGCGCTACTTCGAGCTGGAACAAAACGGCAAAACCATAGGCGGCGTTTATATGGATTTGTACGCACGCGAAGGCAAACGCGGCGGCGCGTGGATGAACGACTACAAAGGTCGCCGCCGTTTTTCAGACGGCACGCTGCAACTGCCCACCGCCTACCTCGTCTGCAACTTCACCCCGCCCGTCGGCGGCAAAGAAGCCCGCTTGAGCCATGACGAAATCCTTACCCTCTTCCACGAAACCGGCCACGGCCTGCACCACCTGCTCACCCAAGTCGACGAACTGGGCGTATCCGGCATCAACGGCGTCGAGTGGGACGCAGTCGAGCTGCCCAGCCAGTTTATGGAAAACTTCGTCTGGGAATACGACGTCTTGGCACAAATGTCCGCCCACGAAGAAACCGGCGCCGCCCTGCCGAAAGAACTCTTCGACAAAATGCTTGCCGCCAAAAACTTCCAACGCGGTATGTTTCTCGTCCGACAAATGGAGTTCGCCCTCTTCGACATGACCATTTACAGCGAAGACAACGAAGGCCGTCTGAAAAACTGGCAACAGGTTTTAGACAGCGTGCGCAAAGAAGTCGCCGTCATCCAACCGCCCGAATACAACCGCTTCGCCTTGAGCTTCGGCCACATCTTCGCCGGCGGCTATTCCGCAGGCTATTACAGCTACGCATGGGCGGAAGTCCTCAGCGCCGACGCATACGCCGCCTTTGAAGAAAGCAACGACGTCGCCGCCACAGGCAAACGCTTCTGGCAAGAAATCCTCGCCGTCGGCGGCTCCCGCAGCGCGGCAGAGTCCTTCAAAGCCTTCCGCGGACGCGAACCGAGCATAGACGCACTGCTGCGCCACAGCGGCTTCGACAACGCGGCTTGATCGATGTGAACAAAAAATGCCGTCTGAAACAATCAAACAGTGTTTCAGACGGCATCAGCATTTGCACGGTTTCGCCATTTTCACAAAAACAGCAAACCAAAATCCCGTCATTCCCGCGCAGGCGGGAATCCAGACCGGTCGGCACGGAAACTTATCGGGTAAAAAGGTTTCTCCAGTCCTGAGTCCTAGATTCCCACTTTCGTGGGAATGACGGGATGTAGGTTTCCTTAACCCTGAGTCCTAGATTCCCACTTTCGTGGGAATGACGGAATATAAGTTCCCATATCGATTTGAATCGATTAGGATAGTGTGGATTCGGTGGGAATGACGGCATATTTTTGTATCTGGTATAAAAGATCGTTTGAAATCTTTTCAGGTGTAGGGCGGATGCGTAGCAACTGTATTTTTCACCCCGTCGGGCAAAAATACAGTTGCTACGGTATATTCTGCGTATCTGACGCGACGAAATATAAAATGCCGTCTAAAACAGATTCCCGTTTCAGACGGCATTTTTGCGTACCGACCGGATTATTTGTTGTCCGGCTTAGATTCCATCGGTGCGGTCAGGGGCAGTTCCGGCATCGTGCGCGCTGATTCGGAAACATTGCCGGAAAGTGCATTCAGGAATACGACGATGTTATCCACATCTTCTTTCGGAATGTCTTTACCCAATTGTGCCTTACCCATGATGGTAACTGCCTTATCCAGCTCCCACACGCTGCCGTTGTGGAAATACGGATAAGTTTTAGCCACGTTACGCAACCCCGGAACACGGAAGAAAAATTCGTCTTCGGTTTTTTTGGTTACGTCAGCACGGCCTTTGTCGCGTTTCGGGTCTTCAATGAATTTCCAATACGGCCCTTCGACCAGACCGAATTTCTGGAAGGTCGTACCTCCAAGGTTGACACCGTTGTGGCAGGCAATACAGCCGTTGTCCATGAACGCGCGCACGCCTTTTCGTTCCTGTTCGCTCAGGGCGTTGACATTGCCTTTGAGGTATTCGTCCCATTTGGTCGGCGTCAGCAGGGTACGCTCAAACGCACCCAATGCGGTAGTGATGTTTTTAAACGAAACCGCGCCGTCTTCAGGAAAAGCTTTTTTAAACATTTCTTGATATTCGGGAACTTTGGCGATTTTGGCTGCAGCCGCCTCTTGCGAATCATTCGCCATTTCCACCGGATTCACCAAAGGCCCGCCCGCCTGTTCTTCAACGTCNGCCGCACGTCCGTCCCAAAACTGGCTGCCCAGCAGCGCGGCATTCAATGCGGTAGGCGAGTTGCGTCCGCCGAACTGCCCTTTGTGCCCCTGACTGGTCGGCATATTGTCCACACCGGCGGAAGCAAGGTTGTGGCAAGAGTTGCAGCTCACGGTATTGCCTTTGGAAAGGCGCGGTTCATACCAGAGTTGGTGTCCGAGTTTGACCTGTTCTTCGGTAAACGGACGGATTTTCTGCATTTCTTCGACAGTCGGCAGAGGTTGGAATACGCCTTGCGCGCGTTTCAAAAGGTCTTGGTCTTCGGGCGAGGCCGATGAAGCGGAAGGAACGGCTTCCGAGGCCTGTACTTGGGAAGCCGCTTCGGTCTCAGAAGCAGGAGAAGCATTACCTGCCGCAGACTTTTCCTGACCGCCGCATGCCGCCAACAGTGAAGACAATGCCAATACTGATGCGAGGTAACGGAGTTTGAAAGACATCGTGTATTCCTTATGGTAGGTTAAAATTATTGTTCAAACCGGCAGGCAAACCTGTTCTGCCGATTATTTCTTCAGTGTACCTATCGCACCTTTAGCCATATTTGCGGAAAATCAATATTTTATTTTCAATAGCTTTACACAATAATAACGATAAAGAATCAAGTTTAACAAAATGCCGTCTGAAACCGGTAAAGCTTCAGACGGCATTTTATTTTCCGACATCATTGAATCAAACCCAAATGCAACAAGAGCGTCCATGTACCGATGGCAATCAACACCAAACCTCCGGCAAATTCCGTACGCCTGCCGAACAATACGCCCAAAGCCCTTCCCGCCGTCAGCCCGATGGTAACCATCACCGTAGTCGCCATACCGATTACGGCGGCGGCAAAGGCGATGTTTACCTCCATAAACGCCAAGCCCACCCCGACTATCATGGAATCAATACTGGTTCCAAAAGCAGTCAGAACCGTCAACCACCAGCTTTCCCGTTTGCTTTCCCGCGCGTCCTCCGCCTCGCCGGACAACCCTTCTCGCATCATTTTCAGACCCAGCCCGCCCAGCAGGACAAAAGCCACCCAATGGTCCCATTCGCTGATAAACGGCTTGGCATAAAAACCGCCTACCCAGCCTGCCAGCGGCGTGAGTGCTTCGACCGTGCCGAACACCAAAGCCGTTGCTGCAATTTTGCGCGGGGGCATCCTGACCGCCGCACCCTTTGCCAGCGCGACGGCAAACGCATCCATCGACATTCCCAGCGCAACCAAGAGCAAAGCGTAAAGACTCATACCGCACCCATCCTCAAAAAGGGCGGATTATAGCAAAACAGCAAAGCACGAAAAACGCCGCACGAAAACCCGCATCCCGTCATTCCCGCAAAAACAAAAAATCAAAAACAGAAATCCCGTCATTCCCCAAAAACAAAAAAATCAAAAACAGAAATTTCGTCATTCCCGCGCAGACGGGAATCCAGAGCTGTCGGAACAGAAACTTATCGGATAAAACGGTTTCTTGAGATTTGACGTTCTAGATTCCCACTTTCGTGGGAATGACGCGGAAAAGTTGCTGTGATTTCGGATAAATTTTCGCAATGCTTAATTTCCGTTTTACCCGATAAATGCCCGCAACCTCAAATCCCGTCATTCCCCAAAAACAAAAAAATCAAAAACAGAAATCCCGTCATTCCCGCGCAGGCGGGAATCTAGGTCTGTCGGTGCGGAAACTTATCAGGTAAAACGGTTTCTCCAACCCTGCGTCCTGGATTCCCACTTTCGTGGGAATGACGGTATGTAGGTTNGTAGGAATGACGTGGTGCAGGTTTCCGTGCGGATGGATTCGTCATTCCCGCGCAGGCGGGAATCTAGGTCTGTCAGTGCAGGAACTTATCGGGCAAAACGGTTTCTTGAGATTTTGAGTCCTGGATTCCCACTTTCGCGGGAATGACGCGGAAAAGTTGCTGTGATTTCGGATAAATTTTCGCAACGCTTAATTTCCGTTTTACCCGATAAATGCCCGCAACCTCAAATTCCGTCATTCCCCAAAAACAAAAAAATCAAAAACAGAAATCCCGTCATTCCCGCGCAGGCGGGAATCTAGGTCTGTCAGTGCGGAAACTTATCGGATAAAACGGTTTCTTCAGCCCTGCGTCCTAGATTCCCACTTTCGTGGGAATGACGGAATGTAGGTTTGTGGGAATGACGGCGGAGAAGTTTCTGCTTTCCCGATAAATGCCCACTCTCGTGGGAATGAAGGCTGCCGCATTAAATAGCAAACGAATCATTTCAAATAAAAAAGCCTGTCTGACGACAGGCTTTTTGTTGATACCAATCTTTTCAGATTAGAATTTGTGACGCAGACCAACCATGCTGGCAGTTTTTTCGACTTTTTCCGCGCCTTTGCCTTGTTTCAACCAACCGGCAGAAACCAGAGCGGAAGTGCGTTTGGAGAAGTCGTAGTCGGCACCAACGATAACTTGGTCGTATTGGTAACTTGCTACTTTCTCGCCATTCACTTTAGCTTTGAAGCCGTGAGCGTAAGAAACGCGAGGCGTTACGTTGCCAAAACGGTAAGCGGCAGTAGCGGCAACTTGAGTTTGCTCGTGTTTTTTACCAATAGTGGGAGAACCAACCTCGTTGTTTTTAGCAGCTTCATGCTGACCGGCAACAGAAACATACAGATCATTAGCATCGTAACCGGCAACTACGCGGTGTACTTGGTAATCCTTAACAGCATGGGCATTTGCAGTATTTACTGCAACACGTTCTGCATCAGTGTTCAAATCAGCATATTTGGCAAAAGAGCCTGCGTATTGACCGAAGAAACCGGCATTTTCGTATTTCAGACCGGCGTGGTAAGACTCACGGCTGGACTTCGTATGTTTGTATTTATCCACATCATTCGCATTGTCGCGCGGAACGTATTGTACGCTGCCGCTGAAGCCTGCAAATACGGGAGAGTCGTAGCGTACGGAGATTTCACGGCTTTCTACACGACCGATAGTACCCAGTCCCAGTACATCTTCGGTGTTAGAACCAGATTCCCATGCATTGACGTTGTCGCCGCTGTCTTTCAATACGGTGTTCAGATTACCGGCGCGGACGGTACCGAAGTCGCCTTTCAAGCCGATGAAGGATTGGCGGTTACCCCAGCCGCTGTTAGTGCCGGCGATGGAGGCTTTTTGTTCCAACTGCCAAATGGCTTTCATGCCGTTGCCGAAGTCTTCTTGACCTTTGAAACCGATTTTAGAACCGAAGTCGGCAATTTGGGTTGCAGTTTTGGTTTTTACGCCTTGATTTTTTACGCGAGAAACTTCTACACCTGCTTTAATTGTACCGTACAGGGTAACGTCAGCCATCGCTGCAACAGGCAGAGCTGCCAAAGTCAGAGCAATCAGAGATTTTTTCATTGCTGTATTCCTTTTCGTAGTTAAGAAATTTAAGCAGACCTAACTTTCCAATCCGCTTAGGCTTTACACCTACCGCCGAGGGGTTCGGCGATTTCATGTCTGAAACTATAGATGTTCCTGTCTGAAAAAACAAACTTCTGCCTGTTTTTGTGTGGAATCCGATGTGCATTTTGAAGGGCGGATAGAGATATTACGGGTATTTTTTGTTTTATAACATATGGTTATTTAAAATTTTTAAGATTTGCATTTTTACAACACTTACTTGGGAAGGCATTGGAGGGCATTGCAAACCGGGGGTTATAAAGACAGCAAAAACCGCACACGCGGTTTCTTTCGGAACGGGCGGATGTGAAACCCGACCCTACAATAAAATGCCGTCTGAACCGACAGGTTCAGACTCCTGCCGGTAAAAATGGCGGCAGCAAGGTTTTCCGTTTTGAATGCCGTCTGAAAGGAGGAAAAGATTGCGGGCGAGTGTAAAACCCGACCCTGCGGCAGGATAATGAACACAATCCATTCAGACTATTCAATCAGGCAAACATCTCCTGCAATACTGCAAACAGTTTTTCAGCCGTACTGTTGTCTAAATTTCCAAGATGTTTGACCAATCCGGCTTTATCCACAGCCCTAATCTGTTCGGGCAAAAGCAAACCGTCTTTATCCTGAAAGCGGACATTGACGCGGAACGGGGCAGGACGGCTTCCGCTCGTCATAGGAACGATCAGCACAGTCTTGAGATGGTTGTGTATTTCAGGAGGAGATACTACGACACAAGGACGTGTCTTTTTGATTTCGCTTCCTACGGTCGGGTCTAAGGAGACCAGATAGATTCCGCCGCGTACTACCATATCCATTCTTTATCCGCTTCGTTTTCAATTTCGGAAAAAAAATGCTCCTGCTCGGTTTCGACAAGCATTGCGGCAGCTTCTGCCCATCCCCTGCGAACGGTAGGACAGCTTAAAATAATATTGCCCTTTTCAACTGTAACAGCCAAGCTGTCCACTGCCCCTATTTGACTCAATAATGATTTGGGCAGAATCACTCCTTGCGAGTTTCCCATTTTGCGTATGTTGAGAATCATATACGTACCCTATTTACCAGTTTATGTAATAACAATGTTATTACCTTGATGAGGTAGTGTCAACATTGAAAAAGATTGCCTGACAGTTTGTCCGATTTCAAAATCTCCGCGACAAGAATGTTTTAAAGCCATTCGGGGATTTGGGGACGGATGATGCCGTATGCCTCGGGATAGTCGACGCCGGTCAGGTAAAGCCCATCGGGCATGAAGGTCGGTGGGGCTTTGAGGCGGCTGCGTTCTTGAATCAGTGCGGCGAAGCCTTCGACGCTGAGTCTGCCGCTGCCGACATAAACGAGCGCGCCCATGATGTTGCGTACCATGTGGTGCAAAAAGGCGTTGCCGTGCAAATCGAGGCGGACGAGTCCTGCGCTTTGGGTAAGGTCGGCGCGGTAGATGGTTTTGACGGGGGATTTTGCGTGGCAGTCGGCGGCACGGAAGCTGGAGAAGTCTTGTTCGCCGATCAATAAGGCGGCAGCCTGCCGCATCTGCGCGATGTCGAGTTTGAGGTGTGTCCAGCCTGCCCTGTTTTTGAGCAGGGGGGAACGGACGGGGGCGGATTCGAGCAGGTAGCGGTAATGTCGTCCGTATGCGTCAAATCGGGCATGAAATGCGGGGGCGACCTGTTGGGCGTGCAAAACGGCAATGCCTTCGGGCAGGTGGGTATTTACGCCGCGTACCCATGCCTGTTGGGGACGGACGGCAGTTGTGTCAAAGTGGACGACTTGGGCGGTGGCGTGCACGCCGGTGTCGGTTCTGCCGGCAACGGTGGTGGCGACAGATTCTCCTGCGATTTGGGCGAGCGCGGTTTCCAATGCCGTCTGAACGGTCGGTACGCCGCCCGCCTGTTTCTGCCAGCCGTAAAAACGGCTGCCGTCGTAGGATAGGGTCAGTGCCCAGCGTTGTGTGTCGGGGGGTTGTGTGTTCATTGCGGATTCTGCCGGTGGGTTTCAGACGGCATTGTATCGCAGATTTTGCAGGGAAACGGCAAACTCCCGGGGCTCGCGGCGTTGTTTGGGAAGTTGTTCGGGGTTGGTTGGATACAGAGTGCGCCGCAGGGTGGGCTTCAGCCCACCGATTCCACCGTCTTCACCGATTCCGTTTGATTCGCCGATTCCAACGATTCCGTCAATGTTGCCAAACCCACCGTTTTTACCGACTCCGTTTTCAGACGGCATCGGTTTGCCGGCATTTGCGGGGTTGGTTTGATTGGCGGGGTTGGTGGGCTGAAGCCCACCCTTGTATATTGGAATCACCGTATCATAGCAACAAACCGCCCGGCCGCCACCCGCGCCCACCCAAGGCACACAACCGTTGCGCAGCTCAGGGAGCGGCAGGGCAACCCATCGACACAACCGGACAGTTGCCGGACAACACAACCGAATGCAAGGCAGGTTGATGATGAGTACCCGATACCATTACGCAGGTATCGACATCGCCAAACGAAACTTCGTCATCGCCGTTTCGTCTTTGTCTAAAACCAACGAGCAGACATAGCCGTGATTATCGCCAACCCGCGTCAGACGCATCAGTTTGCCCAATCGCAGTCGCTGACCAAAACCGACGCCAAAGATGCCAAAATGCTCGCCTTCTTCGCACAGATGACGGCACAGAAAGAA
>NZ_JBPBFH010000139.1:0-389 GCF_050896295.1 Neisseria sp. SLRRB23 | reverse complement strand
GAGTCTCGTGGGCTCGGAGATGTGTATAAGAGACAGACCCCGTCCGTCTGTATATGCGCGAAATGGGAAACGTCGCCCTGCTGCCCCGCGACGACCACATAATCATCCCCAAAAAAATCGAAAACGCCATGAAGCACAAGTTGGACCCGCGAAGCCTCCAATCAGGAAAATGGTAATCGGGCAAAGTTTGACGTGAATTTCAAAGACAAAAAAATTACCGGCACGTTAACCGCTGCAAACAGGCAGGAGGCAACCTTTACCATTGATGCCATGATTGAGGACCGAATCAGACATCCAAGCCGACCTCGACCGGCGCCAACCCGGCACCAGCCGCCACGTTACCCACCGCCGCGAAGCCGACCAAGTCGAAATCCTCTCCGGCGTCTTCG
>NZ_JBPBFH010000138.1:0-390 GCF_050896295.1 Neisseria sp. SLRRB23 | reverse complement strand
CGAGTCTCGTGGGCTCGGAGATGTGTATAAGAGACAGTTCTTATTGCAGCCGTCTTAACTGATGCATTGCATCTTTAAAGGTTTTCGGAACAGGTTGCGCGGACGTATGTGTTGAGCATCAAACCCGGTTCAAGAACCCGAAAAATGCCAGCCCGTCAGCCCCTCCGTTTTTTTCCGGAAACGCCCCACATTTTCCAAAACCGGCGCCGGCAAATCCAATTTTGCCGCCTCCGCAAAATGCAGCCCTGCCGACTTACGTTCTGGCCAAACTCTATTCCAACGAATTCCCCGAAATTTCAGACTGCACGTTGTAAATCCGCTCAGTCGCACCCGACCCTTTCCAACGCGCCACAGTTGCCTTCAAAGCCAACTACCAACGCATCTACCCGC
>NZ_JBPBFH010000137.1:0-391 GCF_050896295.1 Neisseria sp. SLRRB23 | reverse complement strand
GTGTATAAGAGACAGCTTTTAGATTATCAGGGATATCCGGTAGAAGCCGCGCGTACCTCTACTATGGGCCGCAGTTCGCTCGGCATCGGCGTCATCAACTACGCCTACTATCTGGCAAAAAACGGCGTACGCTATCCACGCAACTGCAAACCATAGTCTGACAAACGCGGTTTTTTTGCACCATGCTGACCGGGAGCGGAATCAATTTTACATTTAGAATCCAAAGAGCGGCGCGCACTCTTCAAACTGTCTCTTATATAACTCTTTGAACACAAAACCGAACACGCCCAAGCCCGAGACCAAAAACAAAAGGGCGATGACGAATTTGCCCGCTTTAGACTCCTTGCGCAAGTTCCAAACGGTAAAACCTAAAAAAATAATCAAGCCGGTC
>NZ_JBPBFH010000136.1:0-391 GCF_050896295.1 Neisseria sp. SLRRB23 | reverse complement strand
GGGCACCGGTTGCAGAAGGAAAAAACGATATGTTCCACAAGCCCGTGGTAAGCAAAATCGGTGCGAAATACGGCAAAGCTGTGGCACAAGTGATTACCCGCTGGCGGGTGGAACGTGGGATCATTGTAGGGGCAAAACAAACCCTAATGCGCCCAATCTTCCTATCTTTCGTTTTACTCCCTATTTTGATAACCGCCTGCAGCACACCGGACAAGTCTGCCCGATGGGAAAATATCGGCACAATCTCAAACGGCACTATCGATCTGCCTAAAGAATGGGTAGAAGCATACAAAGACGTTTACGCTACTTTGAGCAACGTCAACGCCAAAATCCTGTTGAGCACTTACTTCGGTTCTGTTGCCGAACACGCCGCATTGTTGAACTCCCTGCC
>NZ_JBPBFH010000135.1:0-362 GCF_050896295.1 Neisseria sp. SLRRB23 | reverse complement strand
GTCGAGTCTCGTGGGCTCGGAGATGTGTATAAGAGACAGTGACTATGCGGTAGAGCTTGAAGAAGCACGAGAAATTCTGAACAGCCTTCGGAAGGCATACAAGGAACATGCGGTTGGGGCTTGCCCCGACCACCAGCACCACCGCCGTTATGGCTTTGGGCGACGCGTTGGCGGTCGTCCTGCTGCGCGCCCGCGCGTTCACGCCCGACGACTTCGCCTTGATCCAGTCGTCGTTGCTTTTCGGCGCGGCAACCATGCGCTCGACCACTTCTTTTTGCAGCATAAAGTGCATATCGACGACATCGTCCGCCACCCTGTCTCTTATACACATCTCCGAGCCCACGAGACTCGACGTCATCTCG
>NZ_JBPBFH010000134.1:0-391 GCF_050896295.1 Neisseria sp. SLRRB23 | reverse complement strand
CAAGCCTCACGAGCAATTAGTATGGGTTAGCGTCACGCGTTACCGCGCTTCCACACCCCGCCTATCAACGTCCTGGTCTCGAACGACTCTTTAGTGTGGTTAAACCACAAGGGAAGTCTCATCTTCAGGCGAGTAAAATCGTTGAAGGCTTTGCTGTCGGTTTTGACGGCATCGAGGTTACCTGCGGCGCGAATCATCATCTGACCGGCACGGCGGGCGGCTTTAAAGGCTGTATTCAAAAACGGATTCATCAGACCAATATGCCGCTGATTCCCAACTTTTCTGCCGACACATGCACCGTCGCTCAAAGCACACGCCCTTACGCGTTTCCGGATCGCCCGAATCTTTGCCGCAATGATATTTCACCTGTCTCTTATACACATCTCCGAGC
>NZ_JBPBFH010000133.1:0-372 GCF_050896295.1 Neisseria sp. SLRRB23 | reverse complement strand
GTGTGGATACGCAGGAAGATTTGGATAGGGTTCGTGCTGTATTTCAGACCGTATAAAACAGGTTCAAAGGGATAAGATATGCAGCAACATATTGAAAAATGGCAACACTTGAGTCGTGAAGAACAGAAAATCCTTTTACAGGTTGTGTTCATTCATTTGTCTAAGTTCCTGATATGAGTTTGTTGTTGTAAATAATCTTTTGCTTGCTTACCTTGTAAATTACCGGTTTTCACAACATTACCATTTGAACCCTCCCATACGATCTCCGCCTGGTTACCATTTCTGCTTGCAATTGCCATTTTCATGCAGATGTTGGATGCCACTATTTTAAATCTGTCTCTTATACACATCTCCGAGCCCACGAGACTCGAC
>NZ_JBPBFH010000132.1:0-369 GCF_050896295.1 Neisseria sp. SLRRB23 | reverse complement strand
GTCGAGTCTCGTGGGCTCGGAGATGTGTATAAGAGACAGGTATCGACAAAGGTGTAAAGCTGTTCCACATAGCCCATAGGCTGCGAAGTCTGCTTGGCGACCCACAGTGTCTTTGTCGGTGCGGAAACTTATCGGATAAAACGGTTTCTTAGATTCCACGTCCTAGATTCCCGCCTGCGCGGGAATGACGGTTCGGGTATTTCTGACGATTCATCGAGCCGTAGCAACTGTATTGGTCACTTCAGTCGTTACCTCTTCGGAATTTGCCGTTGTTTTGTGGGGCTTGGCTGGTATCCTGACCGTGTTCGGCTTCGACATTCCGCACGGTATCGTTTGGCTTGTCTATATATTTGTAATTTTGGCAACCTT
>NZ_JBPBFH010000131.1:0-393 GCF_050896295.1 Neisseria sp. SLRRB23 | reverse complement strand
CAACGGTTTGCTGATGCAGGTCGAAGGCGGGCGATTGCGCCTTGTGGCGACAGACGGACACCGGCTTGCTTATTCGGCTTGCGCCATTGATGCTGATTTGCCGCGAACCGAGGTTATTCTGCCGCGCAACACGGTGGCGTAACAATCAGACCGGTTTCGCAAAAAACAATCAAAAACAGAATCGCATAAATCCACACACCGTATTGCGCCGACAGGCTGAGCAGGTGTTGGTCGATATGCAGGCTGTCTCTTATACACCTTGTCAAGACCCGGCCAGCTTCTTCGCGTTGCATCGAATTCATCCACATCATCCACCGCTTGTGCGGGTCCCCGTCAATTCCTTTGAGTTTTAATCTTGCGACCGTACTCCCCAGGCGGTCAATTTCCCGCGTT
>NZ_JBPBFH010000130.1:0-393 GCF_050896295.1 Neisseria sp. SLRRB23 | reverse complement strand
CGGCAGACAGGTTGACGTAACCCGCGCACGCATCCGCCAAATTGAGGCAAAAGCACGCCGCAAGTTGCGCCACCCGACCCGCAGCGACCGTGTGAGAAGCTTCTTAGACAGTGGAGACAGCAAGGTGGAAACCAAAAAAACCGGCCCGTGCCTCCATCAGCGTTTCGCGCCATTCCATTTGCTGCATGAGGAAGTCGGGGGCGAAAGAGGTATGTTCCGGCGCATCGGCATCGATACCCGATGTTTTCAGCAGGTACGATGGCAATGCGGCTTTTAGGCGTACGTTTCGACAGCAAAGGCTTCGACAGCAAAAGCAGAGAACAGGAGGAACAGAAAACCGACGAACAGTTTGAAAAATGGTGTGAAGCCGCCACCGCCATGCTTTCAGACGGC
>NZ_JBPBFH010000012.1:0-60625 GCF_050896295.1 Neisseria sp. SLRRB23 | reverse complement strand
AACCGATTCACTTGGTGCTTCAGCACCTTAGAGAATCGTTCTCTTTGAGCTAAGGCGAGGCAACGCTGTACCGGTTTTTGTTAATCCGCTATATTCCGCCATCTCTAAGATTTACAGCGATACACGGGTGATTTAAGGAATGCCCGAACCATCATTCCCACCACTTTTCGTCATTCCCGCCACTTTTCGTCATTCCCGCGAAAGCGGGAATCTAGGACGCAGGGTTAAGAAAACCTACATCCCGTCATTCCCTCAAAAACAGAAAACCAAAATCAGAAACCTAAAATCCCGTCATTCCCGCGCAGGCGGGAATCTAGGTCTGTCGGTGCGGAAACTTATCGGATAAAACGGTTTCTTAGATTCCACGTTCTAGATTCCCGCCTGCGCGGGAATGACGGCTGCAGATGCCCGACGGTCTTTATAGTGGATTAACAAAAATCAGGACAAGGCAACGAAGCCGCAGACAGTACAAATAGTACGGAACCGATTCACTTGGTGCTTGAGCACCTTAGAGAATCGTTCTCTTTGAGCTACGGCGAGGCAACGCCGTACTGGTTTTTGTTAATCCACTATAAATTGGCAATAAAACACCAAAATGGATGAGTTACACAACAAAAAATAGTCAATACCACACAACCGACGTGAAATACAAAATATTATCACTCTTAAAACGATAAAACCTTATGAAAACCAAACGTTTTAAAATTAACGCCATATCCTTATCCATCTTTCTTGCCTATGCCCTTACGCCAAACTCAGAAGCGGCATTGGTCAGAGACGATGTTGATTATCAAATATTCCGTGACTTTGCCGAAAACAAAGGCAAATTTTTTGTCGGCGCAACCGATTTATCAGTGAAAAACAAACAAGGTCAAAACATCGGCAACGCATTATCCAACGTACCGATGATTGATTTTAGCGTTGCAGATGTCAACAGACGTACATTAACCGTCATCGATCCCCAGTATGCTGTCAGCGTCAAACATGTAAAAGGAGACGAAATCTCTTATTACGGGCATCACAATGGGCACTTAGATGTTAGCAATAATGAAAACGAATATCGTTCAGTTGCACAAAATGACTACGAACCAAATAAAAATTGGCATCACGATAATCAAGGTCGTCTTGAAGACTACAACATGGCACGCCTTAATAAATTCGTAACAGAAGTCGCACCTATTGCACCAACCAGTGCAGGCGGCGGCGTTGAAACCTATAAAGATAAAAACCGTTTTTCTGAGTTTGTGCGAGTTGGAGCAGGTACACAATTTGAATATAACAGCCGCTATAATATGACAGAACTTTCACAAGCTTATCGTTATGCCATTGCAGGTACGCCTTATCAAGACGTGAATGTCACATCGAATCTAAATCAAGAAGGCTTGATTGGCTTTGGTGATAATTCAAAACACCATTCCCCAGAAAAACTCAAAGAAGTTTTATCTCAAAACGCATTGACTAACTATGCTGTGTTAGGCGATAGCGGTTCACCATTATTTGCTTATGATAAACAAGAAAAACGCTGGGTCTTTTTAGGTGCTTACGATTATTGGGCAGGCTATCAAAAAAACTCTTGGCAAGAATGGAATATCTATAAAAAAGAATTTGCAGATAAAATCAAACACCGCGATAACGCCGGCACCATCAAAGGTAATGGAGAACATCATTGGAACATTACTTCTGGCACAAATAGCCATATCGGCTCTACAGCGGTAAGGCTTGCCAACAATGAAAGGGATGCAAACAACGGACAGAATGTTACCTTTGAAGACAACGGCACTTTGGTATTGGATCAAAACATCAACCAAGGCGCGGGCGGGCTGTTTTTCAAAGGCGATTATACAGTCAAAGGTGCAAATAATGACATCACTTGGCTAGGTGCGGGGATTGATGTTGCCGACGGCAAAAAAGTCGTTTGGCAAGTCAAAAATCCGAAAGGCGATAAATTAGCGAAAATCGGCAAAGGCACTTTGGAAGTAAACGGTACAGGCGTAAATCAAGGCGAATTAAAAGTCGGCGACGGTACGGTTATCCTGAATCAACAAGCCGATTCAAACCAAAAAGTTCAAGCTTTCTCCCAAGTCGGCATTGTGAGCGGACGCGGTACATTGGTGCTGAACAGTCCGGACCAGATTAACCCGAATAATCTGTATTTCGGTTTCCGTGGCGGTCGTTTGGATGCCAATGGCAATGACTTGACTTTTGAACACATCCGAAACGTGGATGAAGGTGCACGGGTTGTCAACCACAACACAGACCACGCCTCCACAATCACGCTAACGGGTAAATCTTTGATTACCGATCCCAAAACCATCTCTATTCATTATATTCAAAATAATGATGATGACGATGATGGTTATTACTATTACCGCCCTAGGAAACCGATTCCACAAGGCAAAGATCTTTATTTCAAAAACTACCGTTATTACGCCCTAAAATCCGGCGGCAGTGTGAACGCACCGATGCCCGAAAACGGACAAACGGAAAATAACGACTGGATTTTAATGGGCAGCACACAAGAAGAAGCTAAGAAAAACGCGATGAACCACAAAAACAATCAGCGTATTAGCGGTTTTAGCGGTTTCTTTGGCGAAGAAAACGGAAAAGGACATAACGGCGCATTAAACCTTAATTTCAATGGCAAAAGCGCGCAAAACCGTTTCTTGTTAACAGGCGGCGCCAATTTAAACGGAAAAATAAGCGTAACTCAAGGCAATGTCTTGTTATCAGGTCGTCCAACACCACATGCAAGAGATTTTGTGAACAAATCTTCAGCCCAAAAAGACGCACATTTCTCCAAAAACAATGAAGTCGTATTTGAAGACGACTGGATAAACCGCACATTCAAAGCCGCAGAAATTGCGGTTAATCAATCCGCATCATTCTCTTCCGGCAGAAATGTATCCGACATCACCGCAACAGACAACGCCAAAGTAAATTTGGGTTACAAAAACGGCGATGAAGTTTTCGTGCGCTCGGACTATACCGGTTACGTTACCTGCAACACAGACAACTTATCCGATAAGGCTTTAAACAGCTTTGATGCGACACAGATTAACGGCAATGTGAATTTGAGTCAGAATGCGGCATTGGTCTTGGGCAAGGCTGCATTATGGGGGCAAATTCAAGGGCAAGGAAACAGCAGCGTCAGCCTAAACCAACATAGCAAATGGCATTTGACCGGCGACAGCCAAGTACACAATCTGTCATTGGCGGATAGCCATATTCATTTGAACAACGCTTCCGATGCGCAAAGTGCAAATAAATACCACACGCTCAAAATCAATCATTTATCCGGTAACGGGCATTTTCATTATCTGACGGACTTGGCGAAAAATCTTGGGGATAAAGTGCTTGTGAAGGAATCCGCATCCGGCCATTATCAGCTCCATGTTCAAAATAAAACAGGCGAACCTAATCAGGAAGGGCTGGATCTCTTTGATGCATCATCCGTACAAGACCGCTCCCCCCTTTTTGTTTCCTTGGCAAATCATTACGTCGATTTAGGCGCATTGCGTTATACAATCAAAACAGAAAACGGTATTACCCGGTTGTACAATCCTTATGCCGGGAACCGCCGCCCAGTCAAGCCGGCCCCGTCTCCTGCCACAAACACGGCTTCTCAAGCACAAAAGGCAACACAAACGGACGGTGCACAAATTGCCAAGCCTCAAAATATCGTCGTCGCACCGCCTAGCCCGCAGGCAAATCAAGCCGAAGAAGCCTTCCGTCAGCAAGCAGAAGCAGAAAAAGTTGCACGTCGAAAAGCCGAAGCTGAAGCTCAAGCATTGGCAGCACGCCGACAAGCAGAAGCCGAAGAGGCAAAACGCCAGCAAGAAGCCCTTGCATGTCAACAAGAAGAAGCACGACAAGCTGCAGAGTTAGCCGCCAAACAAAAAGCGGAAGAAGAACGCAAAGCCGCCGAACTTGCCAAGCAAAAGGCAGCAGCCGAAGAGGCAAAACGTCAAGCAGCCGAACTTGCCCGTCAGCAAGAAGAAGCAAAACGTCAAGCTGCAGAATTTGCACGTCGTCAGGAAGCAGAACGCAAAGCCGCAGAATTACTGGCAAAACAAAAAGCCGAAGCTGAAGCCCAAGCATTGGCAGCACGCCGACAAGCAGAAGTCGAAGAAGCAAAACGCCAACAAGAAGCCCTTGCACGTCAACAGGAAGAAGCACGACAAGCTGCAGAGTTGGCCGCCAAACAAAAAGCGGAAGAAGAACGTGAAGCCGCCGAACTTGCCAAGCAAAAGGTGGAAGAAGAACATCGTCAAGCAGCACAATCTCAACCCAAACATCGTAACCGTAGAGCTATATCACCGGAAGCATCATCTGATGTAATAGTCCAAGCTCTGCCTAGGATAGCGAAAAATTCAAATCCTGATGCCAACGATTATGAAGAAATCCCCTTGGATGCGTTGGAAGATGAAGATGTATCTGAATCGGTTGCCACATCAGACAAACAGCCTCAAGACAATACGGAACTTCATGAAAAAGTTGAGACAGTGGGTTTACAACCAAGAGCCGCGCAGCCGCAAGCCCAAGCCGCCGCGCAAGCCGATGCAGTCAGCACCAATACCAACTCGGCTTTATCTGACGCAATGGCAAGCACACAATCTATCTTGTTGGATACAGGTGCTTCATTAACACGGCACATTGCACAAAAATCACACGCTGATGCCGAAAAAAACAGTGTTTGGATGTCGAACACCGGTTATGGCCGTGATTATGCTTCCGCACAATATCGCCGGTTTAGTTCGAAACGCACGCAAACACAAATCGGCATTGACCGCAGCTTGTCCGAAAATATGCAGATAGGCGGAGTATTGACTTACTCTGACAGTCAGCATACTTTTGATCAGGCGAGCGGCAAAAATACTTTTGTGCAAGCCAACCTTTATAGTAAGTATTATTTAAATGATGCTTGGTATGTGGCCGGCGATATTGGTGCGGGCAGCTTGAGAAGCCGGTTACAAACACAGCAAAAAGCAAACTTTAACCGAACAAGCATCCAAACCGGCCTTACTTTGGGCAATACGCTGAAAATCAATCAATTCGAGATTGTCCCTAGTGCGGGGATCCGTTACAGCCGCCTGTCATCGCAGATTACAAGTTGGGTGACGACAGTGTTAAAGTAAGTTCTATGGCAGCGAAAACACTAACGGCCGGACTGGATTTTGCTTATCGGTTTAAAGTCGGCAACCTTACCGTAAAACCCTTGTTATCTGCAGCTTACTTTGCCAATTATGGCAAAGGCGGCGTGAATGTGGGCGGTAATTCCTTCGCCTATAAAGCAGATAATCAACAGCAATATTCAGCAGGTGCCGCGTTACTGTACCGTAATGTTACATTAAACGTAAATGGCAGTATTACAAAAGGCAAACAATTGGAAAAACAAAAATCCGGACAAATTAAAATACAGATTCGTTTCTAAAATACTAAATTCATAGCAAAATAAAATGCCGTCTGAACTCAGGCTTCAGACGGCATTTTTATCAGACGACCTTCACATCATCCCTACAACTCAATCCCTTTGAGCTTCGCCACGGTGTTGATGTCTTTATCGCCACGACCCGACAGGTTGACCAGAATCACTTGGTCTTTGCCCATTTTCGGCGCGTTTTTCACCGCCCAAGCAACGGCGTGGCTGGATTCGAGCGCGGGGATGATACCCTCGAAGCGGCAGAGCAAATCAAAGGCTTCAAGTGCTTCATCATCTTTGGCGACGGTGTATTCGACGCGATTGATGTCGTTCAAATGGCTGTGTTCCGGACCGATGCCGGGGTAGTCGAGACCCGCGGAAACAGAGTGCGTCCCCAAGACTTGGCCGTTTTCGTCCTGCATCAGGTAGCTGCGGAAGCCGTGCAATACGCCGATGGGGGCTTTGCTGGTAATCGGCGCGGCGTGGTCGGGGGTATCCACGCCCAAACCGCCTGCTTCTACGCCGACCAAACGTACGTTTTCTTCTTCGATATAGGGATAGAACAAACCGATGGCATTGGAGCCGCCGCCCACGCAGGCAACGGCAACATCAGGTTGGCGACCGATGGCTTCCAACATTTGTTCTTTGGCTTCGTTGCCAATCACGCATTGGAAATCGCGCACCATTTCGGGATACGGTGCGGGACCGGCGGCGGTACCGATGATGTAGAACGTGTCATCCACGCGGGCGACCCATTCGCGCATCGCTTCGTTCATCGCGTCTTTCAGCGTGCGGCTGCCGCTTTCTACACCGACCACGTTCGCACCCAATAATTTCATACGGAACACGTTGGGCATTTGACGTTGGATATCGTCCGCGCCCATGTACACGTCGCAAGTCATGCCGAAACGTGCGGCGACGGTGGCACTCGCCACGCCGTGCTGCCCCGCACCGGTTTCGGCGATGACACGTTTTTTGCCCATGCGGCGGGCGAGCAATGCCTGACCGATGGTGTTGTTGACTTTGTGCGCGCCGGTGTGATTCAAATCTTCACGCTTCAGCCAGATTTGCGCGCCGCCCAGATGTTCGGACAACCGAGCGGCATGGTAAACGGGGCTGGGCCTGCCGACATAATGTTTCAAATCGCGGTGGAACTCTGCCCAAAATTCAGGATCGTTTTTCGCTGCCTTATAGGCATCCGCCAGCTCTTGCAAAGCGGGAATCAGGGTCTCGGAGACATAAAGCCCGCCGTGTTCGCCGAAAAAGCCCTTCTCGTCGGGCGCGTGGTAGTTCTTCATCGGATTCTTCCTTGTGCTTCAGGTTTTCAGACGGCAATTTATAGTGGATTAACAAAAACCAGTACGGCGTTGCCTCGCCTTAGCTCAAAGAGAACGATTCTCTAAGGTGCTGAAGCACCAAGTGAATCGGTTCCGTACTATTTGTACTGTCTGCGGCTTCGTCGCCTTGTCCTGATTTTTGTTAATCCACTATATTTTTCAAAATGCCGTCTGAACGGGAAATTGCCGACAATTATAACTGTTTTTCACACAAACCCGCCATTTCGAAAAACGCCCGATACGCCGCCGCCTTTTTCGCCAAACTCAAAGGATAAGCGCGCGAAGTCGAAGGCAGGCGCGTCAGGGTCAAATCCCGTCCGGCAAACGGAAACAGCACGGTTTCGCCCGTTTTTGGCATTTTGATGCCGCCGCCCTGAATATCGAGCAGGATTTCCGTCGCCTTGCCGCCCGTCGTACAAATATGGCGGCAGTCTGGTATTTTCGCCAACACCGCCGCCAAATCGACAGTTTCGACTACCTTTAAAAACTTGTCAGACGCATTGCCGTGTTCCCTTGCCACCTTCAACACGGTCGGACAGGACGCAATCCCCCGTTCGTGCAAAAACGTTTTGATTTTCTCCGCGTCAAACGCCTTTTCAGAGTGCGCAGCCTCCCCGTGGGACGGCATCTGAAAATGCGCCGCATCGTTAAAAAACACCAGCCCGTAAACGCGCCACATATCGTTTTGGAAATTCGGATAATGAAACTGCATCGCGCGTTTGTCTTCCTTGGGCGGAAACGTCCCCATCATCATGACCGATGCCCCGTTCGGCAAAACGGGATCGAACGGATAACTTTCAATTTCCAACCCGACCGCATTATTTTCCATTTTCACCCCATATACCCGGCCGCCCGCTTCAGGCGGCATTTTGTCCCAAATGTATCAAAATCATGCCGCCGGCTGCCGCCGCACAACCCGCCGCCAAAGAAATATGCAGCGGCTCCCCCAAAAACCAGACCGAACACAACATACCGAAAATCGGTACCAATGTTACATAAACAGACGCACCGCCTGCCCCCAATACTTTCACGCCTTCAAAATACCACGCATACGCCAAAACAGTCGCACCGACCGCCAACCACAGCAATGCAAGCCAGCCGCGCCCATCCATGACTGCTACCGCCCCAAGCGGCAAACCTTCCGCAAACCATGCCACGGCGGACAACATCAGCGCACCGGACATCGACGTAACCGCGGCAACCGTCAGCGCATCAATCCCGCGCAAAACCTTGCGCCCTATCAACGTATAAGCTGACCAGCAAACCACGCATCCAAAAATCAGCCATTCCCCGGGCTTCAACCCGTCCGCCAGCACCTCTGCCGGATTACCCTGCGTAACCGCAGTGACCGCACCGCCGACGGTCAGCAACATACCCGTCAGGATTTTCATATTCAAATATTCCCCGAACAACCACACCGCCAACAGCAGCGTCAACACCGGATTCACGCTCATGACGACCGCGGCTTTGCCGGCTGGCATCTGCTGCAGGCCCAACATGAAGAATACGGCATACCCGCACACGCCGAACAAGGCGGCAACCGCCAAACCCAGCCATTGCCGCGACGATAAAGCCGACAAAGCCGCAAACCTGCTGCGCGCAAACAACCAACCCGACAACAAAACCGAAGCCAGCAGAAACCTGACCGCCCCGCCCGTCAACGGCGGCAGAGACTGCCCCAATATCCTGCCCATAGGCCAAGACGCACCCCATAATACCGCCATACCCAAGAGCTTCACATGAATCAGATAAGTCCTCATACAGTATCCAACCGTAAAAATACCAAACCGACGGATAAGGCCGAACAAAACAGCATTATCAAGCCCCGCCGTTTTCGGTTACAATGTCCACATCAAACCGATATTGTAAACATATTCACATTTAAATGCCGAACAAGATGTCCATACGGCTTGCCGGATTCCCCCGAAACAGAAGGGACACCTTCCCAAAAATCCGGCCCGTATCCTCAAAACCGGTTGCACCGGGCAAGGAAACCCGATGAAAGAACACAAAGCCCGCAAGCGTTTCGGGCAGAACTTTTTACAAGACACGCGGATCATCAGCGATATTGTCAACGCCGTACGCCCGCAGGCGGATGATGTCGTGATTGAAATCGGCCCGGGTTTGGCGGCGATTACCGAACCTTTGGCAAAAAAACTGAACCGCCTGCACGTTATCGAAATCGACCGCGACATCGTATGCCGTCTGAAAACGCTGCCGTTTGCGGATAAACTGGTGATTCACGAAGGCGATGTATTGCAGTTTGATTTCAACGGCATCGCAGGCAAAAAGAAAATCGTCGGCAACCTGCCGTACAATATTTCCACGCCGCTTTTGTTCAAGCTGGCGGAGGTGGCGGACGATGTCGTCGATATGCACTTTATGCTGCAAAAAGAAGTGGTCGAGCGCATGGTTGCCGCGCCGAAAAGCAACGACTACGGGCGTTTGGGCGTGATGCTGCAATATTTTTTCGATATGGAAATGCTGATTGACGTGCCGCCCGAATCGTTCGATCCTGCACCGAAAGTGGATTCTGCCGTCGTCCGTATGATTCCGGTGAAACACCGCATCGGCAAGGCAGACGATTTCGAGCATTTCGCCAAACTTGTGAAACTCGCCTTCCACCAACGTCGCAAAACCATACGCAACAATCTGAAAGAGCTTGCAGGCGACGATGATTTGCAGGCAGTCGGCATCAATCCGCAAGACCGCGCCGAACATATCGCGCCGGAAAAATACGTGGCGTTGAGCAATTATTTGGCAGGCAAGGCCGTCTGAAAAGAGGTAGCGGAAATGGAAGGCAACCTGCAAAAAACCGAACGTTTAATCCGCGAAATCAACCGCCTGCATGCACAATATTCGCAGGATTATTTTGAAACCGGCAAAGTGCGGAAAATCAATTTGAGCCACACGCTCAAAAACGTTCCGACCGAACATATTTTGTCTTACCGCCTTAATTTGCACGAAGCGGTTAACGATTATTTAGCCTTTGCCGACACGCGCGGCATAGACTTTTTCTACCGCGTGAAAACCGCAGAAAGCATACATGATAAAATCAGCCGCTATCTGGCGCGCGGCAACCAATATCCGGTCAACAACATCCTGAACGATATTTTCGGCGCGCGGCTGATTTGGCCGTCTGAAACAGTCGCCGGGATTTTGAAAAAACTTGACGACTGGAAAACAGAACACGGTTTGAAAAACTGGTATTTGCGCGATGCGGGCGACTATATCGGCATACACATTTATTTCAAAAACAGCAGCAATTTCTACTATCCGTGGGAATTGCAGGTTTGGGATGAAAAAGATGCCAAAGCCAATATTGAAAACCATATGATGTGCAAACGGAATTTCGTGCGTTGAATTACCGGCAAGCCGCATTGAAACCGTTTATAACTGTTTATAAGAAAATAAACCATAAAATACACAACCGTACCCCTGACTTTTCCTTTAACCGCCCGAGTGAACAAACCATGAAATACACAGCCGCACTCCTGACTTTTCTTTTAACTGCCTGCATGAACCCGAACGATGCGTTTTTCCAAAACCGGCGTTATCAAATGCTAGAGGCACAATTGAACGGTTCAAATGCCATTTTCCATTACGGTTATTCCCAAAATCCCGATCATGATTTATTGGTCGACCAAGTCCGCGTGCCGGACGCGTACAGGGCTTCATTTGAGCGGGATTGGATAGCGAAGGAGCAAGGCTACCGCAAAAACGACTGCGTACTGGAAAAAGCGGAAAGCGGGGGTGTGACGTACTACACCTGCGATGCGGAAAAAGGACTCAACGGCATACGTTTCATCATCTATGTCGTGAATATGAAAAACGACAAAGGCTACGTCAAAGTTTACCGGAGCATGAATAAGCCGAATCAGGAAGAGTTAACCAAATTGGTTGCCGATTTGAATAAGTTTTACCCTTAATCAGTCAGACGGATTCAGACTGCCTGAAAAGAATGGACACTATGATTAAATTCAAAAACGTACACAAACATTTCAAAGACCTGCACGTCATCAACGGCGTGAACTTGGAAATCAAAAAAGGCGAAGTGGTCGTCGTCTGCGGGCCTTCGGGCAGCGGCAAATCCACACTCATCCGCACCGTCAACCAGCTTGAAAGCATCGAAAGCGGCGAGATTTGGGTGGACGGTGTCAACGTTGCCGACCCCAAAACAGATTTGAACAAAATCCGCGAAGAAGTCGGCTTCGTATTCCAAGGCTTCAACCTCTACCCCCACCTGACCGTATTGGAAAACATCGCCCTCGCACCGATGAAGGTTAAAGGTCAAAATGCGGAACAGGCAGAGAAAAAAGCGATGGAACTTTTGGAACGCGTCGGACTGGCACACAAAAAAGACGCCTTCCCTTCCCAACTTTCCGGCGGCCAGCAGCAACGCGTGGCGATTGCGCGCGGGTTGGCGATGGAACCGCGCGTGATGCTGTTTGACGAACCGACCTCCGCACTCGACCCCGAAATGGTCGGCGAGGTATTAAAAGTCATGAAAGACTTGGCAGAAAGCGGCATGACCATGATGTGCGTAACCCACGAAATGGGTTTTGCCCGCGAAGTTGCCGACCGGGTGCTTTTTGTCGATAAAGGGCAAATCCTCGAAGACGAAACGCCCGAAGCGTTTTTTACCAACCCAAAACACGAACGCGCCAAGCAGTTCCTGCAACAGGTCATGACCCATTGATGCTATGCCGTCTGAAAACCGAACGTTCAGACGGCATAGCCCGACACCGTAAGATGATTGAGAAAGAAAACCATGTATTTTGTTGACCGCACCGCCGTCGTCCTCAAGCCGACCGCGCACTTTTTGGAATGGCTCAAAAGCACCGACGAAAATATGCCCGACCTAACCATAGAGCAGCTTCGTGCCAACTGTTCCGTCTTCCTCGTTCCGCAGTTCGACGAACCGGAAGCCGTCGTTTCCTACTTCGACGAACGCTACCGCCAGATTTTTGAAGCGGAGCTGGCAGGTTGGGACATCGATAAAGACAAATGGCCGCAAGACATGAGCCTGAAGACGTTTTGGGAATTTTTCGACATCGAAATCCACGATATGGTTTTGGATATGGAAGAAGCGGATTTGAACATCACGCCCGTGTTCGACAACATGATGTAAGGCTGTGCGCGCCTTTCAGACGGCATTAAAGCCGTCCCGCATCCTGAACATCCTGACCGTATCACTCCACTCGGCTTCCATTGCCGTCTGCCTGACTTGGTTTTACGGCTGGATGATGTGGTTCGGTTTGGCGGCTTTGGTGGCAAGTTACGCATACTCGCTCAGGATAACGAACCTGAAACACCGCCATGCCGTAACCTCCGTCATTATCGACCGCGACGGACAAGCGGAAATCGTATCCGGCAAAGACAAAACAGCGGCAACACTTGCGGGCGGCAGTATGGTTACGCCTTATGCCTTATTCTTACAATGGGACACAGGCGGCACAACCGTCAGCCAATGCATCATGCCCGACATGACGGACAAAGAATCCTACCGGCGGCTGAAAGTCTGGGTGCTTTGGCGGCAGCCGAAAAAAACCGCCGAAACCGATGCATCAGACTGATTTCAGACGGCATTTGAAAACGAAACACTCATGAAAACACTACAAGACTGGCTCTCGCATTTGGAAACCGCCCACAGCGGCGGCTTGATCGATATGGGCTTGAAACGCGTAGGCGAAGTGAAAAAACGGATGAAGCTCGAGCCGCAATGCCCCGTCGTCGTCGTCGCGGGAACTAACGGCAAAGGTTCGGTCTGCGCCTACCTGACACAGATTTACAAACAGGCAGGCTTCAAAGTCGGTACGCTGACCAGCCCGCATTTATTGCGTTACAACGAACGCATCGCCGTCAACGCCGAACCCGTTTCGGACGATACAATCACCGCTTCCTTCGAACGCATTGAAACCGCGCGCGGTGAAATATCACTGACTTATTTTGAATTCAATGCCTTGGCGGCCGTCGACATCTTCATGCGCGAACAAGTCGATGTAATGATATTGGAAGTCGGCTTGGGCGGACGTTTGGACGCGGTCAACGCATTTGACGGCGATTGCGCGGTGGTTACTAGTGTAGATTTGGACCATCAGGCGTTTTTGGGCGATACGGTCGAGCAGGTCGGCTTTGAAAAAGCAGGCGTGTTCCGCAGCGGCAAACCCGCCATCTGCGGTCAAAACCCCGCGCCCGAATCGTTGGTCGCACACGCCGAAGCCATAGGCGCGAAACTGCTGATGGTGCAGCGCGATTTCGATTTCTCCTCATTGGAAAACATCCAATGGAACTACCGCTTCCATCCGCAGCATTCAGACGACCCCGCACGCAACCGTAATGCCCTGCCTTTCCCCGCATTGCGCGGCGCATACCAGCTTTCCAACGCCGCCTGCGCGTTGACCGTATTGGAATGCTTGAACGACAAACTGCCGGCGGACATTGGCGCCATCAAGCGCGGTTTGTTGCTGGTTGAAAATCCCGGACGCTTCCAAGTCCTGCCCGGCCGGCCGCTGACCGTTTTGGACGTCGGACACAATCCCCACGCCGCCCGCGCCCTGCGCCGCAGCCTGATTAATTTGGCGTTTGCGCAGAAACGCACCGCCGTGTTCAGCATGTTGTCCGACAAAGACATAGACGGCGTGTTGGAAATCGTTAAAGACCAGTTTGACGAATGGTATATCGCGCCTTTGGACGTGCCGCGCGGCATGACGCTCGAGGGCCTGCAAAACAAACTGCACGAACACAGCATCGAAAACATACAGACATTTGCCACCGTCCGCGACGCATATCGGGCGGCAGCCTCAAAAGCGGGCGAAAACGACAGAATCGTCGTATTCGGCTCATTTCATACCGTTGCCGATGTCATGTCGGTACTTTAAAAGGAATCTTCCATGTCCGAAAACAAACAAAACGAAGTCCTGAGCGGTTACGAACAACTCAAACGGCGCAACCGCCGCCGCCTCGTAACGGCAAGCTGCCTGGTTGCCGCCTCCTGCCTGCTGCTGGCGGCCACCCTCAGTTCCGATCCTGCCGAAAATCCCCCTGCCGCACCGACTGACGAAACAGGCAGCATGGAAAACCAAGCGGCAAGCACGGTACAAACCCCGACCTTAAAATCCGCCTCAGAAGGTGTTGAACCCGCCGCCGACAAACCTCAAGACCTGGCCGGTGAAGAACAAGCACCTGCCGCCGACAACGGAATCAGCGAACCTGAAGACGTAGGCGCACCATTGGTCATCATCAACGACCGACTCGACGACAGCAATATCAAAGGCTTGGAGTCATCCGCAAAACCGAAACAGGAAGAAGCTGCCGAGAAACTGCAACAGGCAGAAACCGCCAAAACCGAACCGAAGCAGGCAAAACAACGCGCTGCCGAAAAAGTGTCGGCAACTGCCGACAGTACGGATACGGTAGCGGTTGAAAAACCGAAACGCACTGCCGAACCCAAACCGCAAAAAGCGGAACGCACTGCCGAAGCCAAGCCCAAAGCCAAAGAAACCAAAACCGCCGAAAAAGTTGCCGACAAACCGAAAACTGCCGCCGAAAAAACCAAACCGGATACGGCAAAATCCGACAGCGCGGTAAAAGAAGCGAAAAAAGCCGACAAGGCTGAAGGCAAAAAAACAGCCGAAAAAGACCATTCGGACGGCAAAAAACACGAAACGGCACAAAAAAGCGACAAAGCGGACAAGACCAAAACCGCCGAAAAAGAAAAATCCGAAAAATCCGGCAAAAAAGCCGCCATTCAGGCAGGTTATGCCGAAAAAGAACGCGCCTTGAGCCTCCAGCGCAAAATGAAGGCGGCGGGTATCGATTCGACCATTACTGAAATCATGACCGACAACGGCAAAGTTTACCGCGTCAAATCAAGCAACTATAAAAACGCAAGGGATGCCGAGCGCGATTTGAACAAATTGCGCGTACACGGCATCGCCGGTCAGGTAACGAATGAATAACCTCCCCGTTGCTGACATCCTCATCTTCGCCATCATCGCCGCCTGCATCGTCATTTCCACGATGCGCGGCGTGATTGCGGAGGCAGGCTCAATGGCGGCATGGGTGGTTTCCTTTTTTTTCGCCAAACTCTTTGCCGCACCCTTCGCCGACATCGCCTTTGCATCGTTCCAACCTCGCCTGTTTGCATTGGCTCTGTCGTTCATTTCCCTATTCGTCATTGCCTGTCTGATCCAGAAAATACTCCGCTCGCTGCTGACCGGCGCAGTTTCGGCGGTCGGTTTGGGCTTTGCCAACCGCATTTTGGGCGGCGTATTCGGTGCATTGAAAGGCGTTTTGATTGTTACCCTGCTGATCATGCTTGCTTCAAAAACCGACCTGCCCGATACCGAAGAATGGCGGCAATCTTACACACTGCCGTTTTTCGTATCGCTTTCCGAAGCCGTGTTAAACCATGCGGACGACAGGGATGGGGCTTTGGAAGACGATTGATTGCCCTGCTGGCGTTTCAGACGGCATCAAGCCGATTCTAATTTCAGAGGACATCGCCAAAAACGGGGTTTTAAACATCAAAAACGCAACCACCCAAAATATGCCCACGGTGCGCCGCGTACCGCCCGCCCTGATAGGGGTAGTGCCGACGGCGGCAGGCGGTTTGGGCGATGCTCACACGGCGGCGGAAGTCTCCGCTTCAAGCCCCGCGCGGCGGCGGAAACCGAGTAAAAAATGCCGTCTGAAGCCTTCAGACGGCATTTTTGCGAGAAATATTTCCCCTGCCGCACACGCCGCCCCTCATAACCGGCCCGGCTTTATCCGCCATACCGCGCCTGCCCGCCCCTCATCGGGCATTGTCAACAATTCAGGCAAAAAACCGCCGTTTGCTTTATAATTCCGTTTTACCCTTAAACCTCGAATCGGAGAAGACGATATGTGCGGCGTATTAGGTTTGGTCAGTCATGAACCCGTGAACCAGCTTCTGTACGACGGCTTGCAGATGTTGCAGCACAGGGGACAGGATGCGGCGGGCATTGTAACGGCCGAAGGCGGTACCTTCCATATGCACAAAGGCAAAGGGATGGTGCGCGAAGTCTTCCGCACACGCAATATGCGCGATTTGGTCGGCAACGCCGGCATCGCCCACGTCCGTTATCCTACTGCGGGCAACGCCGGCAGCAGCGCGGAGGCGCAGCCTTTCTACGTCAGCTCGCCTTTCGGCATCGTTTTGGCGCATAACGGCAACCTCACCAACACGGCCGAACTGTATGAAAACGTGTGCAACAAACACCTGCGCCACGTCAACACCAGCTCCNATTCCGAAGTTTTGCTCAACGTATTCGCGCACGAATTGCGCCGCGAAGTCTCTAAAAACGCCGACCCTCACCGGCTCAATGCCGACAATATTTTCAACGCCGTTGCCGAAGTCCACCGCCTGGTGCGCGGCGCATACGGCGTGGTTGCCATGATTGCGGGCTACGGTATGCTTGCCTTCCGCGACCCTTACGGCATCCGCCCGCTGGTATTGGGTTCGCAAACCGACAGCGAAGGCAGGAAATCCTATGCCGTCGCCTCCGAATCCGTTGCCTTCAACGCGCTTGCCTACGATTTGGAACGCGATATCCGGCCGGGCGAAGCGGTATTTGTCGGCTTTGACGGCACAATCATCGCCCGACAATGCAGCGATAAGGCCAAACTCAGCCCCTGCCTTTTTGAATATGTTTATTTTGCCCGCCCCGACTCTGTGATTGACGGCGTATCGGTTTACCAGTCGCGCTTGGATATGGGCGTGTCCTTGGCGGAAAAAATCAAACGCGAGCTGCCCGTGGACGGCATCGACGTCGTGATGCCCATTCCCGATACCAGCCGCCCCAGTGCAATGGAGCTTGCCGTCCACCTCAACAAACCCTACCGCGAGGGTTTGATTAAAAACCGCTATATCGGCCGCACCTTTATTATGCCCGGCCAGGCGACGCGTAAAAAATCCGTGCGCCAAAAACTCAGCCCGATGGAAACCGAATTTGCAGGCAAAAGCGTGTTGCTGGTGGACGACTCCATCGTGCGCGGTACGACCAGCCGTGAAATCGTCGAAATGGTACGCGCGGCTGGCGCGCGCAAAGTCTATATCGCCTCCGCCGCGCCCGAAGTGCGCTATCCCAATGTGTACGGCATCGATATGCCCACGCGCGAAGAGTTGATTGCCAATGGGCGCAGCGCGGCGGAAATCGCCGCCGAAATCGGCGCGGACGGCATCGTTTTCCAAAATTTGAGCGATTTGGAAGCCGTCGTCAAAGCACTCAACCCGAAAATCGAATCCTTCGATTCGTCCTGTTTCAACGGCATTTATCAGACCGGCGACATCGATGATGCCTACCTCGACCGCCTGTCCGCCGAGAAATCCGGCTGCGGCGGCCTGAAAATCCACCCGAGCAGGATGGAACACAGCATCAGCATCAGCGATGCGGGCGACGAAGAATAAGGCTTCCCAAACCGCGATGCCGTCTGAAATCCGAACGTTGGGTTTTCAGACGGCATTTCCCATATCGGCATCACATTTCCCATTTCATCCGCACGCAATATGAGTACCGAAACCAAAAACTACATCACGCCCGCCGGATGGCAGGCATTGAAAGACGAACTTTACCGGCTGGTCAACAAAGAACGCCCCGAAATCGTCCAAATCGTTAACTGGGCGGCAGGCAACGGCGACCGCAGCGAAAACGGCGACTATCTTTACGGCAAACGCCGTATGCGCGAAATCGACCGCCGCATCCGTTTCCTGACCAAACGTTTGGAGGCTGCCGTCGTCGTTGATCCCGAATTGCGCGAAGCGACCGACCAAGTGTTTTTCGGCGCGACGGTCGGGCTGTTGCACGGCGACGGGCGCGAGCAAACCGTCAAAATCGTCGGCATCGATGAAATCGATACCGCGCAAAACAAAATTTCTTGGATTTCGCCGCTGGCTCGTTGCCTGATTAAAGCGCGCGAAGGCGACGAAGTGGTTTTAAACACGCCGGAAGGCCGTGAGGAAATTGAAATCCTTTCTGTCGAATACATTAAAATCGACTGATCGGGAATGCCGTCTGAAACGGCACAAACGCGCCGTTTCCCAAATAAAGGAATACCGAATGAGGAAAATCCGCACCAAAATCTGCGGCATCACCACACCGGAAGACGCAGCGACCGCCGCAGCGGCAGGTGCGGATGCCGTCGGGCTGGTCTTTTTCCAAGGCAGCAGCCGGGCCGTCGATATTGCCCGCGCCAAAAAAATCACCGCCGCACTGCCGCCGTTTGTCAGCGTTGTCGCCCTTTTCGTCAACGAAAGCGCGCAAAACATCCGCCGCATCCTTGCCGAAGTGCCGATACACTTAATCCAATTCCACGGCGACGAAGACGATGCATTCTGCCGGCAGTTCGACCGCCCCTATATTAAAGCCATTCGTGTTCAGACGGCATCAGACATCCAAAACGCCGCCCACTGCTTTCCCAACGCTCAGGCACTGCTGTTCGATGCCTATCACCCTTCGGAATACGGCGGCACCGGACACCGCTTCGACTGGACGCTGTTGGCGGAATATTCGGGCAAACCGTGGGTGCTTGCCGGTGGGCTGACCCCTGAAAACGTCGACGAAGCCGTCCGCATCACCGGAGCTGAATCTGTCGACGTATCCGGCGGCGTAGAAGCGTCTAAAGGCAAAAAAGACCCCGCCAAAGTTGCCGCCTTTATCGCAACCGCCAACCGCCTATCCCGTTAAAGCAACAAAAATTGCCGCCGGAATGACTTATAGTGGATTAACAAAAACCAGTACGGCGTTGCCTCGCCTTAGCTCAAAGAGAACGATTCTCTAAGGTGCTGAAGCACCAAGTGAATCGGTTCCGTACTATTTGTACTGTCTGCGGCTTCGTCGCCTTGTCCTGATTTTTGTTAATCCACTATAATCTAAAAAATTTATGTTATTAAATCAGTAATTTCTGATGAATTTTGAAAACCTAATCCCGTCATTCCCGCGCAAGCGGGAATCCGGCTCGTTCGGTTTCGCTTGTTTTAAGTTTCGAGTAACTTCCACTTCGTCATTCCCGCGCAGGCGGGAACCCGGTTCATTGAGCTTCAGCTATTTAGAATAAATTTTGAAACTCTAATCGCGTCATTCCCACGAAAGTGGGAATCCAGGACGTAAAATCTCAAGAAACCGTTTTATCCGATAAGTTTCCGCACCGACAACTCTGGATTCCCGCCTTCGCGGGAATGACGGCGGAGCGGTTTCTGTTTTTTCCGGTAAATACCCACAAGCTAAAATCCTGTTATTTTCACAAAAACAAAAAACCAAAAACAGCAACCTGAAATTCGTCATTCCCACGAAAGTGGGAATCCAGTTTTTTGAGTTTCAGTCATTTCCGATAAATTGCCTTAGCATTGAATGTCTAGATTCCCGCCTGCGCGGGAATGACGAATCCATCCGTACGGAAACCTGTACCACGTCATTCCCACGAAAGTGGGAATCCAGTTTTTTGAGTTTCAGTCATTCCCGATAAATTGCCTTAGCATTGAATGTCTAGATTCCCGCCTACGCGGGAATGACGGCGGAGCGGTTTCTGTTTTTTCCGGTAAATACCCACAAGCTAAAATCCTGTTATTTTCACAAAAACAGAAAACCAAAACAGCAACCTGAAATTCGTCATTCCCGCGAAAGTGGGAATCCAGTTTTTTGAGTTTCAGTCATTCCCGATAAATTGCCTTAGCATTGAATGTCTAGATTCCCGCCTGCGCGGGAATGACGGCGGAGCGGTTTCTGTTTTTTCCGGTAAATACCCACAAGCTAAAATCCTGTTATTTTCACAAAAACAAAAAACCAAAAACAGCAACCTGAAATTCGTCATTCCCGCGCAGGCGGGAATCTGGTTCGTTCGGTTTCGCTTGTTTTAAGTTTCGGGGAACTTCCACTTCATCATTCCCACGAAAGTGGGAATCCAGTTTTTTGAGTTTCAGTCATTTCCGATAAATTGCCTTAACATTGAATGTCTAGATTCCCGCCTGCGCGGGAATGACGAATCCATCCATACGGAAACCTGCATCCCGTCATTCCCACGAAAGTGGGAATCCAGTTTTTTGAGTTTCAGTCATTCCCGATAAATTGCCTTAGCATTGAATGTCTAGATTCCCGCCTGCGCGGGAATGACGGCGGAAATCTTGTTTATATTGAATCAAAAAAACCTGCACCTTAATCAGTTGGCGGTTTAGTCCGACTTTTGGGGTGCAGATCAAGCTTTCAGACGGCATTTCCTTTAAAACTTCATTTCAAGCGCGAGGCTGAAGTTCCTGCCCGGTGCGGCATACCTTCCATAGTTGCTGTCTTCGCTGCGTCGGTTTGCCGTGCTTTCCGCAGTCTGACGCAAGGATTCCCAAGTAACGTAGCGGTAGTTGCCGATATTGTAGATAGCCGCCCTCAAGGTCAGCCGTTTTTTCAGATTCAGATAGGCGGAAACATCTGCCGTTTTCCAAGAAGACGTAACCCTTCCTGCCGAATATCGTTTTTGATCGCCTGCCAGATAAGCAAGCTCGTCAGGGTTTTTCCCTTTGGAATAGGTCAGCATAATGTTTGCGCCCCATTTCCCCTCGGGCTGGTCGTATCCGAACCCCAAAACATAACGCGACGGCTGTACCGCATCCAAAGCATAGCTGCGGAGAGACAAGTCCGGCCGGTTGGATACCGATTTCGGTTTGATACGGTTGTACGCCAAAGTCGTGTACAAACCTTCGGGCAGTTTGCCGTACACACCGTTCCAGTCGATTTTTCCCAATATATTAATGCCTTGGAGCGACATATTTTGGGCATTGTAATAATCGCGTATATCAATCTCTGTCAATCGTCCTGTTGAATCCGGCAATTTGGTTTTTTGATCGGCAACGGCAATCATATCGGTATAGCGGTTGCGGAAGCTGCTGATTTCCAAAAAGCCGAAATCACCCTTCCACTGCAAACCGATTTCTCGGTTGGCTGCCTTTTCCGATTTCAGGGCGGGACGCTGCCAGCCTTTCGGATAATCGTGATAAATATCTATCCCGAAAAGTTCTTGGAATGAGGGCGTTCTGAAGCCGCTGGAGGCGCGGTAAGACAAAGAAAAATGCCGGTTCGGTTTGAACACGATACCGCTGTTCCACGAACGGTCAACATACCGCCCGCTGCGGACGAGTTCTTCCGACGTGGTGAAGTTTTGCCGGTCATACCTGCCGCCCAAGCTGAAATCAAAATATTTGCCGATTGAAAAACGGTCGTTCAAAGAAATGTGGATATTGCTGCCGTTGATTTTTCTTGGCACGCATTTGCGGGAACGCAGGGTTTCGATATAGCCGCAGACCGACCCTTCGACGACTTCGGGCTTACCCAAACGGTACTTATCTTTGCCGTCGTCGGTGTACTCCCCCGTGTGTTCCGAAATCCTTGCCGCATTGTGGGAAAGCTGTTCGGGGCGGGAAACTGCTTTGGAAGCATCGTAACCGAAGCCCAAAGTCAGATGATGTTTCGTCCATTTGTTTTTCAGCGATTTCTCAAACGAGGCATTCAAAACATTGTGCTGTTCGCGGTAGTGGAAACGGTCGCTGCTGTCGTAGGAATACGGTTTGTCCGCCGACGCGCGGCAAGATTTGTCCACGGCAGGATACACGGCGCAATTCAGCTTCAGCGTGTTGTTGTCGGTTGCCACGCCCTGTTTGTCAAACGACAACACCGTCTTGTCCGCCCAGTTGTCAGAATACGCTTCGTTTTCATAACGGTACAGCAAACCCATACGGCGGCGGCGGTGATGTTCGTCAATAAATTTGGTGCGGGAATATTTCAAACCTATGCCCTTGACCAAATTTGTATCGACCTTCCACTCTTCTATATTCGGCCTAAAATACAAGCCGTCGCGGAAATCGTTGCCGTCGTACACCCCGCTCTTGTCGCTAAACTTTTTCGCCTCGTTCGTACCGTAATACTGTTTTTCCGTCATATCGCGGATATCGTAACGCTGTTTGGTATCCTCAAACACGCCGCCGACATAATGCCTGCCGCCGAAGCGGTAGCCCAGCTTGGCAAGCCACGAACCGCTGCGGTAATCCATCGGATCGGGCAATATCCTGCCGCCGCCCGTGTAAGCTTGGGCGGACAGGTTTTCGTGGCGCGCCTGCGCCTCCCGCACCATCGCTTCTTCTTCAGCACTTAAAGGCTGATTTTTTTCAATACGTTCTTTTACCCAGCGGTTGAGCTGGTTTTTCAAATAGTTTCCGTTGCCCGCCAATTTTGCCACGGGCTTGGGTTCACGCTCGCCCTCCGCCAGGAAATATTCCGCCTTTTTATTCTGCTTCTGAATATCGTATGTCTGGCGGAACGCGTCCAAACGGTCTATGCCGTATTCCACCCCGTCCGCAATATCGCCGTGCGGGCGCGTTTCCCGCCCTTGGCGTTCGGTTCGGATTANCAGCCCTTCCCAACCGTCTTTGCTGAACCCCGCGCCGAGCGACTTCATAAATTGGCGGTTTTTACTGCCGTAGGCGGTTTTTGCCTGTATCCCCCAGCTTTTGCCGTCTGAAATCAGGTCTGCCGCTTCTTTGGTGCGGAAAGCGACCGCGCCGCCGAGTGCGCCGCTGCCGTGATCGGACGAACCGGCACCTTTGTCGATTTCCACCGTGCTGATGTTTTCATATTCGATTTCGTTGATTGCACCGCTGCCGCCGCGTCCGCCGTATCCGCTCAACGATCCCTGCACGGTAAACGCCTGTATTTGGGCAACGCCGTCAACCGAAACCGCCACACGGTTTTTATCCACGCCGCGTATCGAGTAGCCGCCGCTCGCGCCGTTGCCCTGTTCGACAACCGCCACGCCCGGATCGTAGCGCGTCAGGTCGCGGATACCGAGTACCTGTTCTTTGTTCAACGTTTCCGACGTTTTGACGATTTTGCCCAAACCGGTCGCCTCTTTCGATCGCCGTTCCACTTTGGCGGCACGGACGGTAACCTCTTTCAGGGATTGGGTCTGCGCGGCATCAGGTGTCGCCCCCCCCGCTTGGGCGGCATAAGCCGGAAAAGCGGTTGCAATGGCCAAGGCAGTCAGAGTCAGCGGAAAACCGTGTTTCTTCTTCATTTTTCCACCTCTTTATTATCTTTCTTCGCGCCGAATACCACGCCGAATTGGGGTTTAACTTCAGGTTTTAACTGTTCGCCAACATCAGCTTCAGCTTCAGCTTCATTTTCAGTATCTTCAGTTATATCAAGAGATTTCCCATCATTATTGAAAATAGTACCGCCCAATTCCTCCGCCTGCGGGCCGTAAAAGCCTCCTTCTACACGAAGATCATTAGCTTGGAAGGTTTTGGGGTTGGTCGAATCATTTCCCGAAAGATTGATGCCGTTATCCCGAGTGCGCGCTGTCGCATGGAAACCATTGCCCTCAATCTTGCCGTTTTCAATATGGAAAGCAGGTTGTACGCCGTTTTTCTCCGTCAGCGTTCCGGAAATCGATTTCCCGCCGAAATCAACGGTAAATTCTGCTTTTGCCGCTTTATCCGCATGATTGTCCCATTGAATGGGTTTGCTGATACGCGCTTCCCAAGTGCCCGTATAATGCGCCGTTCCGGTTTTTGGAATGTCGGCTTCTGCCGTGCGGATACCTTTCAGGAAAAGGTCGATGTCCCTGCCTTTAGGGGCTTCCGGAGCGGGCAGGATGCCGTCTGAACCGCCACCGCCGCCTTCTTCCGGCGATTCTTCTTCGGGGTCTTCAGCTTCTTCACCTTCGTCTTCTTCGCTGCCTTCGTTTTCTGCGGCTTCGTCTTCCGCACTTCCTCCTTCATCGCCGATTTCGTCTTCGCCTCCTTCGCTGCCTTCTGCGGCTTCATCTTCCGTGCCTTCTTCGCCGTTACCAACGCCTGTATCCTCTTCCTCCTCCCTTTTATCTTCCGCCTTTGGTTTACTTGCCGGGCGGTCGGTTTTTATCCGTCCGAGTTTCACATAGGTCAAAAAGTCGCAACAAGCACTGACGGTCATTTTCCTGCCGTCGGCAAGATTGATGGTTTGTTCTTGGTTTACCAAAGGAATTTCACGCCCTTCGACAAGAAGTTTGTCGGGATGACCAAGATCGGGCATAGAGGAAATGGCAAACTGGCGGGCATTTTTATCACTTGCCTCGTCAACGGAAATTTTTAGAGAATCCAAGATTTTGGTGTGTTTTTCAGACGGCATAGCAGGATTTGTGCCTGATGCGTTTGTTTTTTTGCCTGCGAATACGCCGAATACGCTGTTGTCGTTGCTGATAAACCGTCCGGCAAGCTCTTCTCCGTTATCGCCGAAAAAACCGCCCTCAAGCCGCTGATCGGCATTGGTATGGAAAAACAAATGCTCCTTCTTGGCATGGCTTTTCGCTAAATCAGGATTGACACTGGCACTGCCGGTAAAGCGGTTGCCGTTTAAATCGGCAGTGATGTTGTAAATGGTCAGCGGTTTTTTAGGTTCATCTGGATTATTCTTATTTTGCACATACTGATTTTTAATTAATTGACCTGTCAAAGTTTTCTTATCGAAATCAACCGTATATTCGGCAGGATGCCTTTCTCGGTCATCGGCAGTCGCAGCATAAGAAGTCGCTCCGACATTTTGACCATAATAAGTGAGATAACCCAAATCTTCGCTAGGATCTCCTGCTTTTCCTGTGCGATGACGTATGGCATCGGTCATATATTGCCAGTTACCGGAATATTGCACCGTTCCCGCGCTCGGTAAAGATTGGGAAGGATGTTCTCCGGAATAATATACAAAACCGTCATGACCAAACCGGTAGGTAAACTGCTTGCGATTTGAAGTCCACTCAATTTCATCTGTTCCGTTTTTAGTATATACATAACCGACATCCACAAATTTATAACCATATTTTTTATTTTCCTTTTCCGATGTGGTAATGCCTGCCGTAGGATTTCGTTGATGAATTTTATCTTCAAGCTGCTGACGTTGATCTTTTTTGGAACCGTATAAAAACAGGATATCTTCCTCTTTAAACGACAGCTTTTCTTCTGCTTGTTTGCTATTTGGAAAATCATTGCCATCCTTATCAGAAGTTGCAATATTCCGTCTCAACAGCCGCATTGCCGCACCGACGGCGGGCTGGTTGACCGGCGTGATTTCTATAGAAGGTTTGGCAGGGGGCGGAGTGGGAACGTCCTCAGGTTTGGACGGTTTGGAATCTGACGGGGTTTGCGCGGTCGGCGTTGGTTTGGCAACAGGCTGTACGCCGAAATTGCCGCCACAGGCTGCCAGCATCAACGGCAGCAAGGCAATGCTGAAATAATTCAGTTTACGCATCTCTACTTCACTTATGAGTTGATAATAAGTGTCATTATACTTATATATGGATATAATATAAATTATTTTTTAGACTGTGTTTTAATATAGTGTTGATAGGCGTACTTGGCTTTAAGGTATTCAATAGGATAGGTTTATTCCTAACCGGAAAATAATTGTCTTTTCCCTTGCAAAGAATTGAAATCAACAGATTACTAAAACACAGCCTTTTTTTATTAAAAAATGCCGTCTGAAACCAAGTTCAGACGGCATTTTTGCCCAGCTCCGACAGGGTTTGAAACCGCCGGCGAATCAGATTGTCCTTTAAGGGTTTACAAACCCAGCTCGCGCAGGAAGCGGATGTCGTCCGCCCAACCGGATTTGACTTTAACCCATACCTTCAAAAATACTTTGGTATCAAACAGTTTCTCCATATCTAACCGTGCTTCGGTGGAAATTTTCTTCAAACGCTCCCCGCCTTTGCCGATTAAAATCGCCTTTTGGCTTTCCTTATCGACCAAAACGGCGATATAGATGCGGTTCAAACCGTCTTCCTCTTCAAACTGCTCCACTTCGACGTTCATCGCATAAGGCAGCTCCTCGCCCAAATAGCGGAACAATTTTTCACGCACGATTTCCATCGCTAAAAAACGCGCCGATTTGTCCGTAACCATGTCTTCGGGATACATCGGCACGCTTTCGGGCAGATACGGCTTAATCAGCTCCAACAAATTGGCAATCCGCAATCCGTGTTTCGCACTGACTGCCTCCGCCGCCGCAAATTCAAATTCGGCGCGCACTTGGGCAACAAACGCCTCCAGCGCGTAACGGTCTTTCGCCTTGTCCTTATCGATTTTGTTGACCACCAAAACCACAGGCGTGTGCTTGGGCAGTTGTTTCAACACGACGCGGTCGGCATCGGTAAAACGCATCGCTTCCACGACGAAAACCACCACATCCACGCCGCCGAGCGCCTCGGTAACATTTTGGTTCAAACGGTCGTTGAGCGCGTTGCGGTGGTCAGTTTGAAAGCCTGGCGTATCGACAAACACAAACTGCGCGGTATCGTCGGTATAAATCCCCGTTACGCGGTTGCGCGTCGTCTGCGCCTTTTTGCTGGTAATACTGATTTTCTGACCGATCAGATGATTCATCAGCGTTGATTTGCCGACATTCGGACGGCCGACAATCGCTACGAAGCCGCAACGGTATCCGTCGGCGGCACGTTCCCCTGCAAGGAAGGTTTCAATATCCATATTTGCTTTCGTATCCATATTTCAGACGGCATATTCACGCGCCGCCTCATTTCTTTTTCTTCTTCAGCGGCAGCTTCTCTTCCAGCCATTTCAAAGCCTCTTTCGCCGCTTCCTGCTCCGCCGCCTTGCGGCTCGTCCCTTTGGCACGGCACACGAAACCCAGTTCGCCCAAATCGCAGGAAATGACAAACATACTGTCGTTGGCATGGCCGATTTGCTCTTCGATACGGTATTTCGGCAAGGCGAAACGGCGCGCCTGCAACGCCTCCTGCAAAGCAGTTTTGCCGTCTTTTGCCTGATTTTGGAAATCGACTCGCCGGACGCGTTCTGCAAACAAATGGCGCACCACCTTTTCCGCCGTGTTGAAATCGGCATCGAAGCTGACGGCGGCAAACATCGCCTCCATCGCGTCCGCCAGTATCGAAGGCCGTCTGAAGCCGCCGCTCTTCAACTCGCCCGCCCCCAAATACAGACCGTCGCCGACATTCATTTCCGCCGCCATTTCCGCCAGCACGCCCTCATTGACCAGACTCGCCCTCAACCGCGACAACTCGCCCTCGGTCAACTTCGGAAACGCGTCAAACAGCATCCGCGCCACCGTATAATTCAAAATCGAATCGCCGACAAACTCGAACCGCTCGTTGTGCTTCGCATGATGGCTCCTGTGCGTCAAAGCCTGCCGCAAAAGCGAAATATCGCGGAACGCGTAGCCCAGTTTCTTCTGTATCGCCGCGTGTGCCTGCTGTTTCAAAACATCGTCTTTCATTACCGTCTTCCGCAAAAAACAGCCCGAATGCGTTTCCATACTCCAAAAATACAGAAACACCTTAAGGCTGCAAACGGCGCACATTGTACCACCAAACCGCCGCCGTCTGCCGACAACGCACGAATCGTGGTAAAATCCGTAAGTTTTCCCCCAACGTATTCCCGTAATGAACGCATTTGCACAAGCACTTTCCTCGGCACTCGACCGCTGTATCGCCACCAACACCGTCGCCAAACAAAACCGGCCCGTCGGCTTCCTCTACCGCGAAGCCCCCGTTTTTGAAAACGACAGCGGCTGGCGTTTCTTCAGCGGCGACGAGACCGACGAATACACCGACGACCCGGACAACTTCAGCATCGTCAGCCTCGCCGATATCACCAAAACCAACCCTGAAACCGCCGCACTGCTCTCCCAACCTGAAGGCAGCGCGTGGGAATTGGCAGAAGACGGCACATTCCAAACCGTTGCCGACTGGCAGCCGCAAGACTGAAACCTTCAGACGGCATTCCGAAACCCCGAATACCAAAGGACACCCAATGAATACCATCGCCCCCAACCTCGACGGCAAACACCTCCGCATCGGCATCGTACAGGCACGTTTCACCAACGAAATCGGCAGCGAAATGCTCAAAGTCTGCTGCCGCACCCTCCAAGAATTGGGCGTGGCAGACGAAAACATTACCGTCGCCACCGTACCCGGCGCGCTTGAAATCCCCATCGCGCTGATGAACCTTGCCTCTTCCGAAAAGTTTGACGCACTGATTGCCATCGGCGTCGTCATCCGTGGCGAAACCTACCATTTCGAGCTGGTTTCCAACGAATCCGGCGCAGGGATCGGCCGCGTCGCACTCGACTACAACATCCCGATTGCCAACGCCGTCCTGACCACCGAAAACGACGCGCAGGCAATTGAACGGATTGGAGAAAAAGCCTCGGATGCCGCCAAAGTCGCCGTAGAATGCGCCAACCTCGTCAACCTTCTGCTCGAAGAACAGTTTGAAGACGAAGAATAACAAACAGGGCGTACACCAATACGCCCTTTCCGTTTCAGACGGCATACCGTGCCGCCCAACCGTTTCAAGGAAACATCATGAAAACAGCCCGCCGCCGTTCCCGCGAGCTTGCCGTACAAGCCGTTTACCAATCCCTTATCAACCGCACCGCCGCGCCCGAGATTGCTAAAAACATCCGCGAAATGCCCGACTTTGCCAAGGCAGACGAAGAATTGTTCAACAAACTTTTCTTCGGCACGCAAACCAACGCAGCGGACTACATCCAAAAAATCCGCCCGCTGCTCGACAGGGACGAAAAAGACCTCAACCCCATCGAACGCGCCGTCCTGCTGACCGCCTGCCACGAGCTGTCCGCCATGCCCGAAACACCCTACCCCGTCATCATCAACGAAGCCATCGAAGTTACCAAAACCTTCGGCGGCACGGACGGGCACAAATTCGTCAACGGTATCCTCGACAAACTCGCCGCTCAACTCCGCCCNGACGAGCCCAAACGCCGTTGATACTCCGGAAAATCCGAATCGGAAAATACACAAATGCCGTCTGAAAAACCTTTCAGACGGCATTTTGCTTGACCGTTCAATCAATGTTGGCCTGTTTGGTTTTTGACCGCATCGGCCACTTTGCCGACGCCATCGGCCAGTTGGTAGGCTTGGGCGCCGGCGGCATCTGATTATTTTGAAATTGCCATTTCAATGACTTGCTCAACATAGTTGTTTTCCAAATCAATTACGTCTCCTTTTTTTTGTTTTGATATTTTTAATTCGTCATACGCGTAAAAAATAGCAATTTTTTTCCCTTCACAAAATAAATGTCTGTCGGATTTATTCATCATATACATACTTTCATTCCTTACGATGCCTTTACCATCTATAAAACTAAAACTATTCGGTATGTTTCTTCTTTCCATTCCTGCCTCATATATTGACGATATTACTCCGGAAACGCTTCTGGTGATAATCTGTCCGGAATCAATATTAGCCCACCATTCATCCGACGCAAACAATCCTTTGTCTTTTTTGATGCCAAAGATACTTTCGTCATTCAATGACAGTAATCTTGTATTTTCAATATATTCCTTCGTTCTTCTGTTTGTCATATCTTGCTTAAAATCATAAACCAAATACATATCATCATCTAAATTTAAATAGCTCATTTTATATCTCCAATTTTTTCAAAACTGCACCGTCCAGCCGATTTCGCCGCCCGCGCGCATCGGGACAAGTTCGCCATCGCCGTAGGGAACACTTGCGGGGACGGTTTGGCTTTGTTTGACGAGGGTGATTGTGTCGGTATTTTCGGGAATGCCGTAGAACCTTGCGCCGTTTTTCGAGGCAAAGGCTTCGAGTTTGTCCAACGCGCCTGCTTTTTCAAATACTTCGGCGTAAAGCTCGATGGCGGTCATCGCGCTGAACATACCGGCGCAACCGCAGGCGTTTTCTTTAGCGGATTTGGCATGCGGTGCGGAGTCGGTGCCGAGGAAGAATTTGTGCGCCTTATCGCTGGTAACGGCGGCGACCAATGCCTGACGGTGGGTTTCGCGTTTGAGTACGGGCAGGCAGAAATGATGGGGGCGCACGCCGCCGACCAAGAGATCGTTGCGGTTGAGCAGGAGATGTTGCGGGGTCACGGAGGCGGCAACGTTGTCGCCCGCTTCCAAAACAAGGCGGGCGGCTTCGGCGGTGGTGATGTGTTCGAACACGACTTTAAGATTCGGCACTCGCGCCAAAACGGGTTTCATCACGCGCTCGATAAAGGCGGCTTCGCGGTCGAAAATGTCGATTTCGGGGTCGGTTACTTCGCCGTGAACGAGGAACAGGATGTCCTGTTTCGCCATTTCTTCCAAAACGGGGATGAGTTTGAACAGGTCGGTTACGCCGGAATCGGAATTGGTCGTCGCGCCTGCGGGGTAGAGTTTGAAGGCGACGATGCCGGCGGCTTTGGCTTCGCGTACAAGTTCGGGCGTGGCGTTATCAGTCAAATAAAGCGTCATCAACGGCTCAAACGCGCTGCCTTCGGGCAACGCCGCCATGATGCGCGCTTTGTAGGCAAGCGCGTCGGCTACGCTGACGACGGGCGGTTTGAGGTTGGGCATGATGACGGCGCGCCCCATCTGGCGGGCGGTATAGGGTGCAACGGCTTTGAGCGCGTCGCCGTCGCGCAGGTGCAGGTGCATATCGTCGGGGCGGATGATGGTCAGGATTTGCATGGTTGTTCCTTTTTAGATTTTTGGTTTCCAAACGGCATGCCGACTTTATGCCGTCTGAAGTTAGGGGAGAATTAGGGATTTCCCATTATGGGAACGGTGCGTCAGGTTCAAAACTGCCTGTACAGGTAAATCCGGGGAATCGGCGGTTTGTGCGGTCAATACGGTTTCTTCGGAGCTGCCCGCTTCCCGCCAGGCATAGCTGACTTGGCGGATTTCAAATGATGCCTGCACCGACTGTTCCGCCCTCAATTCTATATTGGCATTTTTCGGCGGCTGTCGGACAAGTCCGTCAAAATGTTCCAAAAGCACGGCACTGTCTGCCCACTCGGCTTTCACACTGCAACTGTCGCGCGTCAGGCTCAAATAATAAATGCCGCCATCGCGTTCAAGCGTCCACAACACCTGTACATCGGGCTCTGCAACAGCGGGCGGCAGACGGGACAGGTCTTCCTTTCCGACAGGGACAAAATGTCCGACAGCGGCAAACTTGGAAACCGATTCAAAACTGCCTTGAGTCAGGACGCAGGCATTCCGGAACAAATCAACGGCAATGCGCGCAAAGCTTTGTCGATCCTCGTCGGAAGGTTGATTTTTGGCACTGCATGCAGCAAAAATAAAAGTTACAAACAACACAATCGGGCGGATTATCTGCATTTCAGACGGCATTTATTTGTGTTGGACGACCAGCCTGAATACGCCGTCCTGCTCCGAAGCATCCAGCAGCACATGACCGGTTTGGCGGCAGAACGCCTCAAAGTCCCCCGGCGCGCCGCCGTCGGTTGCCAGAACGGTCAACACGTCGCCCTGCTGCATTTGCGCCAAAGCCTTTTTGGCACGCAAAATAGGCAAAGGGCATTTCAGCCCGATAACGTCCAAAGTTTCGCTGTTCATGTTCCGATACCGGTTAAAAGTTTAAATAAAGCCGAATTATACCCCACTTGCTTGCAGCCCTCCCTACCAACCCATAAAATAAAGCCGTTTTCAACTTGGAGAAATCTATGCGCCGCGCCATCCTTCTGATTTTGGCCCTGACTGCCGGCACGTCCCTTGCCACCAGCTTCAGCCAAAAAGACACGCCGATCAACACCCGCTACCGCGAAACGCCCGAAGAAGCCGCCGCCCGCGAATTTAAAGAACATACCGCCGAACTGCCGCCGCTGCCCGATACGCACTCGGACGGCTGGTTCGACATTTATGTGGATGAAAATTACGGCAAACAGCCGAAAATCCTGCTCGACAGCCTGCAAATTATGCCCGCACCCGACGGCAGCATCCGCTACATTCTCAATATCCGCTCCGACAAAGGCTACGACAACCTGACTGCCGAAGGCATATTCTGCGCCCGCTCATCCATCCGTTTCGGCAACGACAAACTTTCCTCCTACAAAGTGTTCGGCTACGGCGACACGGTCAACCGCCGTTGGATACAGCCCCGAAACGCCGAATGGAAACCGATAGGCGGGGCATTAAGCCGCAACGACGCATTACGCGCCGTGCTGTATGCGGCATTCTGCGAAGACGGCATACCGACCGACACGCACGGCCTGATACAACGTTTGAAAGAACGTGCCGGACATTATGCGCCATCGATGAAACAACTCTCCAAATAAACCGGATATAAAAATGCCGTCTGAAACAATTTTCAGACGGCATTCGCATTATCAGGCATCATGCGGCGGCAACTTTGTCCTGACGGAGCAACAACGTAATCAAACTGCTGATTCGCTGCTTCATCTCACGCCGGTCGACAATCTGGTCGATTGCGCCTTTTTCCAGTAAAAACTCAGCACGCTGGAAGCCTTCCGGCAAGGTTTCCCGTACAGTCTGTTCAATAACGCGCGGTCCCGCAAAACCGATTAGGGCATTGGGTTCGGCCAATACGACATCGCCGAGGAAAGCAAAGCTGGCGGATACGCCGCCCATGGTCGGATCGGTCAATACTGATATAAACGGCAGGCGTTTTTCCGTCAACAAGTGCAGCGCGGCACTGGTTTTCGTCATCTGCATCAATGAGTTCACACCCTCCTGCATACGCGCACCGCCGGAAGCCGCCACACAGACGAACGGACAATTGTCGGCAACCGCCCGACGGATACCTTGTACGAATCGTTCGCCCACAACCGAACCCATCGAACCGCCGATAAAGCGGAATTCAAACGCAGCAACCACAACGGGCAGGCCGTTCATCTTGCCTTTCATCACCACCAAAGCATCATCTTCCCCGGTCAGCTTGCGTGCCGCACTCAAACGATCCGGATATTTTTTGCTGTCTTTAAACTTCAAAGGATCGGTCGGTTTGACATTTCCGGCAACCTCCTCTCTGCCATCCTCATCCAAAAGCAGATTCAGGCGTTGTCGTGCCGACAACGGATTGTGGTGGTTGCATTTCGGACAAACCTGATTGTTCTGCTGCAACTCGGTAGAATAAACGGTTGCCGAACAAGACGGGCATTTGTGCCATAGACCCTCGGGAACATTGGAAGAACCGTCTTTTCCGCGATTCTTGATTTTGGGTGGCAGGATTTTATCTAACCAGCTCATGGACAACTCCTAAAATATTCAGGATAAGGAACCGCCGTCAGCGCACGGCATCCTTCAACTCTTTGACCAAAGCACCGACGGCGGCAGCCTCGTTGCCTGTATTGTTTTCGATTTCTTTCACAATCCGGCTGCCAACAATAACTGCGTCGGCAACCCGACCGATTTTGCGTGCACTTTCCGCATTGCTGATACCGAAACCGACACCGATGGGAATATCTATATACTGACGCAAATACTCTATTCTACTCGAAACTTCATCCGTATCCAAACTTGCCGCACCCGTGACCCCTTTGAGCGATACATAATAGACGAAACCACCTGCAAATTGTGCAATGGTCTTAATGCGCCCTTCAGTCGTTGTAGGTGCAATCAGGAAAATACAGTCAACCCCGTTGCCTTTCAGCTCGCGATATAAAGAATCAATGGTTTCAATGGGGGAATCCACTGTCAACACCCCGTCCACACCCGCCTTTGCGGCCTCTTGTGCAAACTCCCGATAACCCATCTTATGTATAGGATTCAAATACCCCATCAAAACAACCGGCGTTTGAGTATCGGTCTCACGAAACTTTCTGACAACATCCAAGACCTCACGCAGAGAAACACCGTTTACCAACGCCCGTTCCGCCGCACGCTGAATAGTCGGACCGTCCGCCATCGGGTCGGAAAAAGGCACACCCAACTCTAAAATATCCGCACCATTTTCCACCATACTGTGCATTATTGCCAAAGTTGTCCGAATATCGGGATCGCCCACCGCAATATAGGGAATCAATGCCTTTCCGCCATCCAAAGCGGCAAAAGCCTGCCGGATTCTGCTCATTTGTCTCTTCCATCCTATCGGCAAATACGCCGTAAAATACAATCAGTAAATTTTTCCCAGTATAACATTTGCGGTACGGATAGGCGAATACGGCAATCAGAAACCGCGTAGATCAGAGCCGCCGTTTGAACGAGGCAGAAATAAACGGCAAGCATCTCGGATTAACAAAATTCAAAATCAAGACAGGGCAATACCATACCAGTTTTGTCAACCCGCTATAAAATTGCATAAAAAATAGACGCTGTAAAACACAGCGTCTATTTTTTTATCTGGCGGAGTAAGAGGGATTCGAACCCTCGATGCAGGTTGATCCCACATGCTTCCTTAGCAGGGAAGTGCCTTCAGCCTCTCAGCCATTACTCCTAAGGAAAGTAGAATTGTAATTAACTTTGTTGATACCGTCAAGAAGAAACAGGAAGTATAAATATCAGCATCTTGAAATTAAATAATATTTACCTCATTAATACTAGCAATCGGCGTTTCTCAAAACAAAATATCCTTATATATTACGTCCCATCAGGGGGCGCATTACTTTTCTTATCAATCAAATCCTCATAAAAAATGCTTTTGGGCATCTTGCTTAGCTTCCTGAAACCACGCATCTTCAGGAAAACGTGCAAGTGCCGCATCCAATGTTGACAGCAGGTTTTGCGACAGGGCTTTGGTCAGGTATTCCTCCTCGTTGGCTTCTGCCGCTTTATCGGGCTGTTGTGCCAAACCGTCGGCACGAGCTTTGTGTCCGTGTGCCAAATAATTGAGGGCGGTAATTTTTTACGCCCAAAGCTGCGGTATGTCGGGATTGTCTTCAATCATGACGGAAAGGATGGATACGGCGGTCGACAGCCTGCCGCCGTTCATTCTAAGGTCGAGGGACCGGTTGGGCGGCAGGGTGCTGAGTGTTTCTGCCATTCTGAACCAAAATTCGCCGCTAGCTTCGTCGGGTGCGTTCAATTTGAGCATTTCATAGTGAACCTCCTGATCATCGTTTTGCACGAGACCCCATACTTCGGCAAGGATTTTCTGTTCTTCACGACTCAAGTGTTGCCATTTTTCAATATGTTGCTGCATATCTTTTCCCTTTGAACCTGTTTTATACGGTCTGAAATACAGCACGAACCCTATCCAAATCTTCCTGCGTATCCACACCGGCGGCGGGGGCTTCTTTGGCGGTTTCGACGGCGATGGGGTAGCCGTGCCACAGGACGCGCAGTTGCTCCAGCGATTCAATGGTTTCCAGCGGCGAAACGCTCATTTCGGCATAGCGTTGCAGGAAGCCGACGCGGTAGGCGTAGATGCCGATATGGCGCAGGACGGCGGTTTCAGACGGCATTTCGCGTTTTCCGGCACGCATTACATCGCGCGGATAGGGAATCGGGGCGCGGCTGAAGTAGATGGCGTTGTGGTTTTTGTCGAGGACAACTTTGACGGCGTTAGGATTCATCAATTCGTCGAAATCGTGCAATTCGTGGGCAGCGGTCGCCATTTGGACGTTGTTTTCCACCAAGACTTCGGCAGTGCGGTCGATGAGTTCGGGGGCAATCAGCGGCTCGTCGCCCTGTACGTTGACAACCACCAGATGTTGCGGCAGTTTCAGCGCGGCAGCAGCTTCGGCAAGGCGCGTCGTGCCGCTTTCGTGCCGGTTTGAAGTCATGACGACTTCGACGCCGTGCGCCTGACAGGCCGTCTGAATATCGGGATGGTCGGTAGCAACGACGACGCGCGCGGCTTTACTTTTTGCCGCCTGTTCGGCAACGCGCACGACCATCGGTTTGCCGTGGATGTCCGCCAAGGCTTTTCCGGGCAGGCGCGACGAATCCAGCCGCGCCGGAATCAATACGACAAATTCGGTCATGCTTTGAGTTCCTCTTCGCTCAACGCTCGCGCTTCGTTTTCCAGCATATAGGGAATGCCGTCTTTAATCGGATAAGCCAGCTTCGCCTGACGGCTCCACAATTCCTGTTTGTCCTGATGATATTCCAGCCTGCCTTTGGTAACGGGGCAGACGAGAATGTCTAAGAATTTTTTTTCCATAGGGTCTCTTTCGAGTTTATAGTGGATTAACAAAAATCAGGACAAGGCGACGAAGCCGCAGACAGTACAAATAGTACGGAACCGATTCACTTGGTGCTTCAGCACCTTAGAGAATCGTTCTCTTTGAGCCAAGGCGAGGCAACACCGTACTGGTTTTTGTTAATCCACTATAATAGTTTAATCAATCGGATGCCCTCCGCAATATTTCAGACGGCTATTATTTATTTCTGATGCCTTTTCCCAAGCTGTCCGGCTTGTTTACAGCCCGCATCGGGATTTTTACCGCCGCAGATGATGCGTCGCAACTCTTCCGTAAACTCGGGCAGATGATGTCGCGCAATTTTCCCTGACAATGCAGTCCAAGATACCGCTATTTCACTCATCGATTTCTTGATTAAGCGCGGATTTTTGGCAATAACGGACTGACCGACAGGTGAACCGTAAAAGGCAATCATGCCGTCAATTTCTTCTTGCGTGTATATCTCACGGGCATTCTTCAATAAAGTATTGCGGACAGCCTGTTTCACTTCGGGCGTAATCAAATCTTTCAAAACATTCTCACGATAGCGGTTAAAGGCTTTTGCCGCCTGATCTTTTTTCTCTTCCGGCATTTCGGCAAGGGCTTTGTCCGCATACGGTTTAAATCCGGCATTAAAGCCCTCAATCATATTTTTTTCTATATCTCGGTCAAAATTCTGCGTATCCAGCCAACGCTCCAGCGACGCGTCGCTGGGCGGGGCGGCAAAAGCATTGGTGCATACGAATGCGGCGGCAAGCAGTAAGGTTTTCAGTTTCATCAAAGACTCCTCCGGACTGGAAATTTCGTTTTTAAAACATCAATCACCGCGTGACACAAGACAACGCCTGATGCGCGGTCGAGTGTGGGCATATTTTCCACAATCAAACCATTATTTCTGCAACTCAATCAATTGGATACCGCATTGATGGGTTGACGGTGCAGGAACGGCTTCATAATCCTTGCCTGCTTCGGGTTTAAACGTCAAAGTACCGGCATCACAGCTGAGATACCGTTTATAAACTGTGTTTCCCTGTGCATTTTTCATGACATGGGCGGGCGCGTTAATCGTATTTTTCAAAGCAATTTCCACATTTGCCGGAACGATAAACTCTTTGAAAAATGCGTTTGAACCGATATTGTTGAATTGTGAAGGATTTTTACTGAATTCAGATTCAGGCATACCGATGCTTTCATTCCCTTTCAGATGGAAAAGAGATGCCATGCTCTGTCCCATACCGCCGCCTACGACGACTTTTTCCGCTTTGCCTTTGGGATCGATGGTTAAAACAGTGGGTCTGCCGTTTTGTCCGTACAGGCGGATGCGCGCATCGCTCGACGGATTATATGGCTTGTTTGCCGATGACAATTCGGTGCTGACACACGCCGAAACAGACAAGGCAACAGCACATAACATCATTATTTTTTTCATTTTTTTCTCCAAAAATCAAAATAAGGGTACACAGGATAAAACACTTAGCTTTCAGACGGCATCTTGTTTTTTTTCAAACGTGCCAACACAAACGCCGCCAAATCAGGTTCGATTATCGCACAAACCGGCAGCACCCAAACATTATCGGTGCAAATGCCGTCTGAAAATTTGACCGCATCTTTTTCAGTTACCAGCACCACATCGGCAGGCGGCAAATCCCGATTGGAAATATCGGCATGGTCGGGCAGAGCAACCGTTTGGTCAAGGAGGATGCCCATGTGTGTCAGAGTATCGAAGAAACGCTGCGGTCTGGCGATACCGGCAACCGCTGCGACGCGCTTCCCTGACAATGTCGAAATATCCAGTTTTTCAGACGGCCGGTTCAAACGGTAAACCGCACCCGCCTCAATACGGCTGCCGAACAAATGTTCAGACGGCATAAAACCATCCGCCGCCCTGCCGCCGACCACCACCGCATCCACGCTTTCCAATCTCGACAAAGGTTCGCGCAAACTGCCGTTGGGCAGCAAATCTAAATCCGTACGCCCTGTATCCGCCGCCGGAAACACCGCAATTTCCACATCCCGCCGCAGGGCGTAATGCTGCAAACCGTCGTCCGCCACAATCAGCCCGATGTCGGGATGCGCCGCCAGCAACGCCCTACCTGCCTCCGCACGGCTGCTGCCCACTGCCGTCGGCGCACCTGTTTTACGGAACAGCAGCAAAGGCTCGTCGCCCGCATCTTCCGCACGGCTCGCGGCATTCAATACATAAACCGCCTTGCTCTTGCGCCCGTAGCCTCGGCTGATGATGCCGACCTTGACGCCCTTTTCCTGCAAACCCGACACCAGCGCGGCAACAATCGGCGTTTTCCCCGTCCCACCCGCGTGAATATTGCCGACCACGACCACAGGCACGGACAGCTTTTCGCTTTGCCGTTTTCCCAATAAAAAATCCCCCCGCCGTTTTGCCGCAATTTTGGCAAACAGCCCGGAGAGCGGCTTAAGCAGAAAAGACAAAACCGGATAAGGTTTTTGCCAATGCCGTTCGATAACGGTATGAAATTTAAAAAAATTTGGCATATTCGATACAAATCTTCGAAGCAGAATCAGCCGGCACATTAATAATGCGTACCCGATGCAGATCCACCTATAAGCAATATGAAAATCAAACCGATAAGCGAACCAACAAGGTAAATAAGCAATAGCGCTTTACAGAAATTGGCACGGTTGGGGTTGCCTCTGCCGAACGCCCAAACAAAAAACATAATGATGTTGACCAAAGGAATCATGAAAACAATCATCGTCAACACCCATTGTCCTGTCGTCATGACGGGGGCGTTGTCGTTTTGGATTTCAGGCGTGTTGTTGATGTTGTAACGGACGGGTTCCATATTTTTCCTTTTTGGGACAGGTTTCAAATCGTCGGACAGCAAAATGCCGTCTGAAAACAGTTCAGACGGCATTTTAACCACAAACGGCTTACAGCTTCCATTCGCTCAGCTTGGCGGCGTAGGCTTCCAAGTCTGCAATCGGACGGGTTGCCACGCCGCTTTCCATCGCTGCTTTGGCGGCAGCCGTAGCAACGCGAGGCAGCAGGCGGGAGTCGAACGGGGTCGGAATCAGGTATTCCGCGCCGAATTCGAATTTCTTACCGTAAGCGGCAACCACTTCTTCAGTTACCTCTTCCATTGCCAAATCTGCCAAGGCGTACACGCAGGCGCGTTTCATTTCTTCGTTGATGGTGGTCGCGCCGACATCCAACGCGCCGCGGAAGATGAACGGGAAGCACAATACGTTGTTGACTTGGTTCGGAAAGTCGGAGCGGCCGGTACCGATGACCACGTCCGGACGGGTTTCTTTCGCCAGCGGCGGCAGGATTTCCGGATTCGGGTTGGCCATAGCGAACACGATGGGTTTGGCATTCATGGTGTTCAACATTTCGGGGGGCAGCAGGTTCGCGCCGGAGAGTCCCAAGAAGATGTCTTTGCCTTTAACCGCATCGGCCAATACGCGCTGGCCGTTGTCTTCAACGGCGTAGAATTTTTTGGATTCGTCCATACGGTCTTTGTCTTCGCGGGTTTTATAAATGACACCTTTGGAGTCGCAGACGGTTACGTTTTCACGTTTCAGACCCAAATCCAGCAATTGGTTCAAGCAAGCAATCGCTGCGGCACCTGCGCCGGAGCACACCAAAGTCGCTTCTTCGATTTTGCGGCCGGTAAAACGCAGGGCGTTCAATACGGCGGCAGCGGTAATGATGGCGGTACCGTGTTGGTCGTCGTGGAATACAGGGATTTTGCAACGTTTGCGCAATTCGCGTTCGATGTAGAAACACTCGGGTGCTTTGATGTCTTCGAGGTTGATGCCACCGAAAGTCGGCTCTAAAGCAGCGATGATGTCCACCAGTTTTTGCGGGTCTTTTTCATCGATTTCGATATCGAACACATCCACACCGGCGAATTTTTTGAATAATACGCCTTTGCCTTCCATCACGGGTTTGCCCGCCAGCGCGCCGATGTCGCCCAAGCCCAAAACGGCGGTACCGTTGGAAATCACGGCAACCAAATTGCCTTTGGCAGTGTATTTGTAGGCAGTTTGCGGATCGGCATGGATTTCCATACAAGGAGCGGCTACGCCAGGAGAGTACGCCAACGCCAAATCTTTAGAAGTGGCCAGAGATTTGGTTGGGGTAACGGAGATTTTGCCCGGCACGGGGAATTCGTGGAACTGCAGGGCGGCTTCTTTTAATGAGTTTTCCATGTGTCAATCCTGTTGCGAGAAAAAGATTTGAATCGGACTGTCCGAAACGCTTTCGGGTCATCATGTTACGGGCGGTTCGTTAATATTGCCGACGCATCCTGCCTTGTAACGGAGCGTAATTCTATCATGCCGAAAGTTTGGCGCATACCGCCATTTTCATCTGCGGCACTGCCGTTTGATTTTCGGCGCGGGCGGATGCGCTTGTTTCAATATTTGCCGCATCAACAGCCGAAATGTCTGTCCAACACTTTTTCTATGGTATTTCTGACTTCATCCAAGCTGCGGTTACTGTCGATAACGGCGTAACGTTCCGGACAGGCGGCGGCTCGGTCGAGATAAACGCTGCGCACACGCATGAAGAAATCCGCCTGCTCCTGCTCGAAACGGTCTTTCTCGCGCGACTGTCCGATACGTGCCATCGATACTTCCAGCGGCACATCCAACAGCAGGGTCAAATCGGGGCGCAAACCGCCCTGCACCCAATGTTCCAATATTTCAATGTCTTCAGACGGCATCCCCCGCCCGCCGCCCTGATAGGCGAAGGTCGCATCGGTAAAACGATCGGACACGACATGGATGCCGTCTGAAAGCGCGGGCAATATCACGTCTTCAATATGCTGCATTCTGGCGGCGAACATCATCAGTGTTTCCGCACGCAAACCGGCTTTGGTTTCAGGGTTGAGCAGGATTTCGCGCAAGGCCTCACCGACCGGCGTTCCGCCCGGCTCGCGCGTGAACAGTACGGGCAGCCCCCTCCGTTCAAACCATGCTTTGATGACGGCAAGGTTGGTGGATTTTCCGGCTCCGTCTATGCCGTCCAAAGTGATGAATTGCGGTTTCATATTAGTTTTCCCGACAAGGATATGCCGTCTGAAAACACAAACTTTTCAGACGGCATGGTTTATTTTTTCAAAATATATTTGCGGACGGCGGCGTTATGTTCGGTCAAATCATGGCTGAACTGGCTCAAGCCCGTGCCGTCCATTTTGGACACGAAATACAGGTATTTTTCGCCGGACGGATGGGCGGCGGCATCAAGCGCGGCCTTGCCGGGCAGGGCTATCGGTGTCGGTGTCAGACCGCCGCGCGTGTAGGTGTTGTATGGCGTGTCGCGGCGCAGGTCGGCTTTACGGATTTTGCCCTTGTATGCCGCACCCATGCCGTAAATGACAGACGGATCGGTTTGCAGGCGCATACCGATTTTCAGCCGGTTGACGAAAACGGAAGCAATATGAGCCCTGTCGGCTTCGTGCCCGGTTTCCTTCTCAATCAGGCTTGCCAGAATCAGCATTTCATAAGGGTTTTTATAAGGTAGCCCGTCCTGCCTGCCTGCCCATGCCTCATTCAGGCGGCGTTGCATCGCCTTGTAGGCGGTTTGGTAAATCTGCAAATCGCTGCCGCCCGCATCAATTTCGTAGCTGTCGGGAAAAAACTGCCCTTCAGGATTGCCGCTGAAGGCATCGGGCGCAACTTCCGCCATCAGTTTTTCATTGCTCCAGCCTTTGGTGTCGTGTCCGATGTCGGGCGTTGCGTCGATGACTTTCCTCATATGCGAAAAACGCGACCCTTCGATAATCTGTACAGTAACCAAATCCGGTCTGCCGCCGCGCATTTTCTGCAAAATATCCCAAGCCGACACTTCCGAAGGAAGCCTATACGTCCCCGTATGCAGTCTGTTGTGCACACCCAAAACGTAGGCTGCCGCCGTCAAAACATGTCTGCTGAACACGATGCGGTCTTCGGCAAGTTTCCTGCCGACCGACGAAATACCCTGATTTTTGGCAATTTTGATTCGGTATGCCCTGCCGTTGTCTTTAGGGACAAAAAGCAGCGCGGCGAAAACGGCTGCCGACACGGTCAAAAAAACGGCAGACCATTTCAACAATTTTCTCAACATGGTAGGATTCCCAGCATTCGGAATACGTCTTAAAATTCGGGCGACAGTATAACCCAAATTACCCCATAAGACAGGAAGGACATCATGGACAATCCCGCTACGGCACCCTGGCAGGACGGTTGGCTGCAAAGCGTGCGCCACATTCCGTCGCCGAATTTCGGCCCAAGGGAGTCCAAAGAAGAGGTTTCCCTTGTCGTATTGCACAATATCTCGCTGCCGCCGTTCGAATACGGCACGGATGCGGTTGAGAAGCTTTTTGCCAACCGCCTAGACCCGAACGACCACCCGTTTTTCGGATTGATACACACTTTGCGCGTATCCAGCCATTTCTTAATCAAACGCGACGGAGAAACGGCACAGTTCGTTTCCTGCGACAATATGGCATACCATGCCGGCGTATCTTCATTCGGCGGCAGGGAAAAATGCAACGCTTTTTCTATCGGCATCGAAATGGAAGGCTGCGATTTCGAACCTTTTGCCGAAGCACAATACCGTTCGCTCGAAACATTGTTGGAAGCACTCTGCCGCCGCTACCCCGTTACCGCAGTAACCGGACATCAGGACATCGCACCCGGCCGCAAAACCGACCCCGGCCATTTTTTCGACTGGCGGCGGATACGTGAGAAAGGGTTTCCCGTGGACAGAAATGCCGTCTGAAGACCGCATATTTCATACAGTGTTGCAGAAAATCCCCCTTTATTTCGACACACTGCTGCCAGACACTTCGATTTTCGTTATAATTCAAACATTATGACAGACCGTTCAGGCACAATGCCGAAAACGCAAGCCCGATTTAACCGCAGTGCCGCACTTTGCGTATCCTGCATCCCGAAATTTAACAAGTGATTGCCATGATTTACATCGTACTGTTTCTAGCCGTCGTCCTCGCCGTTGTCGCCTACAACATGTATCAGGAAAACCAATACCGCAAAAAAGTACGCGACCAGTTCGGACACTCCGACAAAGATGCCCTGCTCAACAGCAAAACCAGCCACGTCCGCGACGGCAAACCGTCCGGAAGTTCGGGCATGATGCAGAAACCGCACACCGAGGTTAAAAAACCGGCCAAACCCCAAGACCCTGCCCTGAGGAACCTCCAAGAACAGGATGCCGTCTACGTCGCCAAACAGAAACAGGCAAAAGCATCCCCGTTCAAAACCGAAATCGAAACCGTCCTGGAGGAAAACGGCATTATCGGCACGCCCGTCCAACCCGTTTCAAAATCCCCGGCCGAACCTTCTGCCCCGCAACCCGTCCGTGCGGCCGCAAACCCTGCACCCGTTCCGCAAACACCTGCAAAACCGCTGATTACGCTCAAAGAACTGTCTAAAGTTGAATTACCCTGGTTTGATGTGCGCTTCGATTTCATTTCCTATATCGCGCTGACAGAAGCCAAAGAGCTTCATGCGCTGCCACGCCTCTCCAACCGCCACCGCTACCAAATCATCGGTTGCACCATGGACGACCATTTCCAAGTCGCCGAACCCATCCCCGGCATCCGCTACCAAGCCTTCATCGTCGGCATCCAAGCGGTCAGCCGCAATGGGCTCGCCTCGCAAGAAGAGCTCTCCGCCTTCAACCGCCAGGTGGACGCATTCGCACAAAGCATGGGTGGTCAGACACTGCATACCGACCTTGCCGCCTTTACCGAAGTGGCTTCCGCGCTGGATGCGTTCTGCGCCCGTGTCGACCAGACCATCGCCATCCATTTGGTTTCCCCTACCAGCATCAGCGGCGTAGAACTGCGTTCCGCCGTATCGGGCGTAGGATTCACACTCGGAGAAGATGGTGTATTCCACTATACCGACACGTCGGGCTCGACCATGTTCTCCATCTGCTCGCTCAACAACGAGCCGTTTACCAATGCCCTTTTGGACAACCAGTCCTACAAAGGCTTCAGTATGCTGCTCGATATCCCGCACTCTCCGGCAGGCGAAAAAACCTTCGACGATTTGTTTATGGATTTGGCGGTACGCCTGTCCGGCCAGTTGAACCTGAATCTGGTCAACGACAAAATGGAAGAAGTTTCGACCCAATGGCTCAAAGACGTACGCACTTATGTATTGGCTCGTCAGTCCGAGATGCTCAAAGTCGGTATCGAACCGGGCGGCAAAACCGCATTGCGCCTGTTCTCATAAATCCGAAACCTCAAAAGCGGATGCATCGGCAACGGTGTATCCGCCTTTTGTTTTCCTGTAAAATCCGACCATTTCCAACACGTTTTACCGTTCAGACGGCATTTGTCCATGCCGTCCGAACCTGGACGAATCCATGAACTCGACCGCACAACACATTCGCCGCCTCACCGACCTCCTCAACCGCTACGCCTACGAATACTACACCCTCGACGCACCCAGCGTACCCGATGCCGAATACGACAAATTATTCCGCGAACTCGAAGCGTTGGAGTTAAACCATCCCGAGCTCAAACTGCCCGACAGTCCAACCCAGCGCGTCGGCGGCGAGCCTCTGGCGGGATTTGCCGAAGTGCGCCACGAAGTGCCGATGCTGTCGCTGACCAACGCCTTTTCCCCGCAAGATGAAAACGGCGTGTTCGACCATGCCGAAATGTACGCCTTCGACCAACGCGTGCGCGACGGCTTGAACGGCGGCAATCCCGAATACGTTATCGAACCCAAATTCGACGGCCTCGCCATTAGCCTGCTCTACCGCGACGGCGTATTGGTGCAGGCGGCAACGCGCGGCGACGGCACGACGGGCGAAGACGTTACCCAAAACGTCAAAACCGTCGCCAACATCCCCCTGCGGCTGCATGGTGAAAATACGCCCGAACTCATCGAAGTGCGCGGCGAAGTGCTGATGCAAAAAGCCGATTTCGCCGCCCTCAATAAAAGACAAGCCGAAAACGGGCAAAAACCCTTTGCCAATCCGCGCAACGCCGCCGCCGGCAGCCTGCGCCAACTCGATTCGCGCATCACCGCGCAACGCAAACTGCACTTTTTCCCCTACTCGATTGCCCGCCAGCAAGGCGGTTTCGAAGCTGAAGAACACATCCAAGAACTCGCCTATTTTCAAGAACTCGGCTTCAGTCTGCCCAATGGNAATTTCGGCTGTTTCAAAAATATCGTCGAAGTATTGGCGTTTTACGAACAAATGCAGCAAAATCGCCCCGAACTGCCCTACGAAATCGACGGCATGGTGGTCAAAGTCAACAGCTTGGCGCAACAGCGCGAACTCGGCTTCATCTCCCGCGCGCCGCGTTGGGCGATTGCCCACAAATTCCCCGCCGAAGAAGCCCTGACCATTGTCGAAGCCATAGACGTACAAATCGGGCGCACCGGCGCCGTTACCCCCGTCGCCCGCCTGCAACCCGTATTCGTCGGCGGCGTCACCGTAACCAACGCCACCCTGCACAATCAGGACGAAGTATCGCGCAAAGACGTGCGCGTCGGCGATACCGTCGTCGTGCGCCGCGCCGGAGACGTGATTCCCGAGGTCGTGCGCGTAATTTTTGAACGCCGCCCGATGCAGGAAACCGACGTTACGGGACTTTCAGACGGCATCAAATACCAACAAGACGACCTGTTTGCCGAAACACCGTCCGCCAATCAAACCCAATCCGTTCCGCTCCACAAGCCCTACCGCCTGCCGACTCACTGTCCCATCTGCCGCAGCGAAATCGAACGCGAAGAAGGCGAAGCCGTCGCCCGATGCAGCGGCGGCATGCTTTGTCAGGCCCAACGCGCGCAAGGCTTAATCCACTTCGCCTCGCGCAAAGCGATGGACATCGACGGCTTGGGTGAAAAACAAATCGAACAGCTGGTCGCCCAAGACCTCGTCCGCCATTTCGCCGACCTCTACCGCATCGATATTCCGACCCTGCAAAAAATGAAGGAAACGGCGGACAAAACCGTTGCCGAATCGGATCAAATGCCGTCTGAAGGCAGTTCGGTCGGCGCGTCGGGCAAACATAAAAAACCACCGGTCAAGTGGGCGGAAAACATCCTCGCAGGCATAGAAGCCGGCAAAACGCCCGAACTCGCCCGCTTCCTGTTCGCGCTCGGCATCCGCCACGTCGGCGAACGCACCGCCAAAACACTGGCGCAGGCATTCGGCACGTTGGAACACGTCCGCCGCGCCCCCGAACCCGTCCTCGCCTGCCTGCCCGACATCGGCACGGTAGTGGCGCATTCCATTGCCCACTTCTTCGCCCAAGCCGAACAGCAGGCGATGATAGACGAGCTGCTCGCCGCAGGCGTTGCCCCGCAAGCCCAAGCCGTCAGCCTGCCTGCCGCACAATATGCCGGGCCGCAACGCTGGATCGCCCGCCTGCCCGGTTTCAAAATCAGCGAAAACAAAGCCCAAGCCTTATGGGAACTCGCTGGTCAAAGTATAGAAGGGCTGCAAACCGACAAAGCCCTTCCTGCCGACTGGCAGGCGTGGCGCAGCGAACCACAAAACGCCGCCCTGCTCGAAAACCTGAAAACCTTCTTCGCGCAAATGCCGTCTGAAGACGAGGCGGCGCAAGGTTCAGACGGCATCAATGAAGCCGTAGCAGGCAAAACCTTTGTATTAACCGGCACCCTGCCCACCCTCAAACGCGACCAAGCCCAAGCCCTAATCGAAGCAGCAGGCGGCAAAGTTTCCGGCAGCGTGTCCAAAAAAACCGACTACGTCGTCGCCGGAGAAGCCGCGGGCAGCAAGCTGGAAAAAGCCAATGCCTTGGGCGTTTCCGTCCTCAGCGAAGCCGAACTGCTTACCCTGCTCGGCTGAACCTATGCCGTCTGAACCGCCTTCAGACGGCATTGTCCACTTTTCCGAACCACACCATGCACACTATTTCCTTCCCAAACCGTACCCGACTCACCGCCCTGCCGCCCCTGTCGCTCTATATCCACATCCCGTGGTGCATCAAAAAATGCCCGTATTGCGACTTCAATTCCCACAGCCTGAAAAACGGATTGCCCGAAGCCGCCTATATCGACGCGCTGCTGACCGATTTGCAGCTCGAATTGCCCAATATTTGGGGCAGACCGGTGGAAACGATATTTTTCGGCGGCGGTACGCCCAGCCTGTTTCAGGCGGAATCGATTGACCGTTTGTTAAGCGGCGTGCGTTCGCTGTTGCGCTTGCAGCCGGAAGCGGAAATTACCTTGGAAGCCAATCCGGGGACATTTGAAATCGAGAAGTTTCAAGGATTTAAAGACGCAGGCATTACGCGGCTTTCTATTGGTGTACAAAGCTTCAACGACGATATGCTCTCAAGGCTGGGGCGCGTCCACAACGGCAAAGAAGCCTTAACCGCCATAACTACTGCATTGAAATTATTTGATAAAGTCAATATCGACTTGATGTATGCCCTACCGAACCAAACCGTTCAGGCGGCATTGGACGACGTACAAACCGCTATCGCTACGGGCGCGACACACATCAGCGCGTATCATCTGACGATGGAGCCGAACACGCCGTTCGGTCATACGCCGCCGAAAGGTTTGCCACAAGACGAAGCGGCGCTCGACATCGAAGACGCGGTACACGGCGCGCTGGAAGGCGCGGGTTTTATCCACTACGAAACATCGGCTTTTGCGAAACCCGCCATGCAGTGCCGCCACAATTTGAACTACTGGCAGTTCGGAGATTATTTAGGCATAGGCGCGGGCGCGCACGGCAAAATCTCCTATCCCGACCGCATCGAACGCACCGTCCGCCGCCGCCATCCCAACGACTACCTCGCCTTAATGCAAAGCCAACCGAGTGAAGCCGTCGAACGCAAAACCGTCGCCGCCGAAGATTTGCCGTTCGAATTCATGATGAACGCCCTGCGCCTGACCGACGGCGTACCCGCCGCGATGTTGCAGGAACGCACGGGCGTACCCGCCGCCAAAATCATGGCGCAAATCGAAACGGCAAGACAAAAAGGCCTGCTGGAAACCGACCCGACCGTATTTCGCCCAACCGAAAAAGGACGTTTGTTTTTAAACGATTTATTGCAATGCTTTTTATAAACCTTTGTGTTGCTGCGGCAGATGGTTTTCAGACGGCCTCCAAGACGTTTTGCGCCTTTTATTGCGGTATTGAGGTTCCTCAGTCATGCCAAACCATCCAAACATTGTTTAAACCGTCATAACACAATACAATCAGCCCGTCGGCGGTTGCAAGCCGTTTGACTACTAATCATTTTCTATCCAATTATTGAGGATGACATCATGAAAAAAGTTTTGGCTACCTTAGTTGCCCTTTCCCTTCCCGCTATCGCATTGGCAGATGACAACCGTGGTTTCTACGTTCAAGGCGATATTGGCCACTCAACTCTTAAAACCAATGACGAAGGCGGCAAGACCAGTAGCAAAGGCTTCAGCCCGCGCCTGTCTGCCGGATACGATTTCGGCGATTTCCGTGTCGCTGCCGATTACACCCACTATAAAACTTGGAAAGACCATGAACAGGATTCGTCTTACACACTTGACTCAAAAATCAAACTCCAAAGCGTCGGCGTTTCCGCCATTTATGATTTCGACTTAAATTCCCCGGTTAAACCTTATGTCGGCGCACGCGTAGGCATCAACCGCTTTTCTTATGACGATGATTACCGACGTGAGAACTACCATGCGACAGAAACATTCCGTAAAACCAAAACCGGCTTGGGCGTATTGACCGGCGTTGGCTACGACATCACCCAAAATGTTGCCTTGGATGCAGGCTACCGCTACAACCACTGGGGCAATTTTGACGGCATGAAAGTACACACTCACGAAGTATCCGCCGGTGTGCGTGTAAAATTCTAATTTTTCAAACCATCTGTATTCACGCATTTCAATGAAAAATGTGATTGTTGTAACAGACGAAACACAATACAATCCAAACAGCCAACAGTTGCAAAGAGCCTGATGGCCATCAGTAATTTTTACCTACGAGGAACAACATCATGAAAAAAATTCTGGCTACACTGGTTGCCCTTTCCCTTCCCGCTGTCGCACTGGCAGACGAACACCGTGGATTTTATATCCAAGGCGATGTCGGCCATACTTCGGTAAAAGGCAAGATTTACGACGAAAGCAAGACGGCAAAAAGCTTCAGCCCGCGCCTGTCTGCCGGATATGATTTCGGCGATTTCCGTGTAGCAGCCGACTACACCCACTACAAATCCCACAAAGAAAGCGGCAGAATCAGCGACTCCACCACTTATAACGCGAAAGCCAAATTCCAAAGCGTCGGCGTTTCCGCCATTTATGATTTCGACTTAAACTCCCCGGTTAAACCTTATGTCGGCGCACGCGTAGGCCTCAACCACGTATCGTTTGATACAAAGGAATACGGCAGTTCAGACTCCATCGAACATTATGAAACCCGCAAAACCAAAACCGGCTTGGGCGTGATGACAGGCATCGGTTACGACATCAATCAAAACATCGCCCTGGATGCAGGCTACCGCTACAACTACTGGGGCAAATTTGACGACGTGAAAGTACACTCTCACGAAGTGTCCGCCGGCGTACGCGTCAAATTCTAATATACGTGTTATTCCGCAAACCGCCGAGCCTTTCGGCGGTTTTGTTTTCAACATCCATGCCGTCTGAAACTACACAAGCAGACGGTTTTGTACGATAATCCGCAACACCGCGTTTCCCTTTCACACGCATCCGTTTCAGGAGAAAATCATGGCCAAAACCATCATTCACACCGACAAAGCCCCTGCCGCCATCGGCGCATACAGCCAAGCCGTGCGCGCGGGCGACACCGTTTACATGAGCGGTCAGATTCCGCTCGATCCCGCCACCATGACCGTTGTCGGCAACGGAGACTTCCGCGCCGAAGCGCGCCAAGTGTTCCAAAACCTGCAAGCCGTCGCCGAAGCGGCAGGCGGTTCGCTGGACGACATCGTCAAACTCAACGCCTACCTGACCGACTTGGGCAACTTCGCCGTTTTCAACGAAGTGATGGCGGAATTTATTGCCGAGCCCTTCCCCGCCCGCGCCGCCGTCGGCGTTGCCTCCCTGCCAAAAGGCGTGCAGGTCGAAGCCGAAGCCGTCCTCGTTTTGAACGCATAATTCCACGTTCGGACGGCATAAGATTTCCAACCGTGCCGTCTGAACCGCAACACTTTCCCACTTCACAACACCCGCAATGGCACATTACGCAATCGGCGACATCCAAGGCTGCTTCGACGAACTGACCGCACTGCTCGGCAAAATCGGCTTCAACCACGGCACGGATACCCTCTGGCTGACGGGCGACATCGTCAACCGCGGCCCGAAATCCCTCGAAGCGCTGCAATTCTGCATCCGGCACGAAAACAGTGTGCAAATCGTCCTCGGCAACCACGACCTGCACCTGCTCGCCGTCGGCTGCGGCGAAGGCGCGCCCAAACGCAGCGACACAATCGAACCCATACTCAAACACCCCGACGGCAGAAAAATGCTCGACTGGCTGCGCGCGCAACCGCTGTTGATACGCGAGGGCAGCCGCGTGATGGTACACGCCGGCATCCTGCCGCAATGGCGCATAGCCAAAGCCGAATCGCTCGCTAGAGAAGCCGAAGCCGAACTGCGCGGCAAAAAATACGTCAAATTCTTCTCCAAAATGTACGGCAACAAACCGGCCGCNTGGGACGAAGGTTTGGAAGGCTATGCCCGCCTGCGCTTCATCGTCAACGCCTTCACGCGGATGCGCGCCCTGACCTTTAAAAACGAACTGGATTTCGACTACAAATCCACAGTGAAAAAAATGCCGCTTTACCTGCGCCCGTGGTTCAAAGCCCCCGACCGGCAAAACCTCGACCACACCATCATCTTCGGACACTGGTCTTCCTTGGGCTACACGAATGCCGACAACGTCATCTCGCTGGACACCGGCGCGCTGTGGGGCGGACAGCTGACCGCCGTCAATCTCGAAACGGAAGAAATTACCCAAGTCCAAGCCGCCGGCGGCATAGACTGGAAAAGCTTCACAAAATAACGGACCGCCCCACTATGCACAAAATCCTGCCCATCGCCCATGTCCTCTCCCGACTGGGTATGCTGTTTTCCTTTATCCTGCTGATACCCGCCGCCCTCTCCTACGCCTTTTCGGACGGCGCGTACACCGCCTTCGCCACCACCGCGACCGTTACCCTTTCCGGCTCGTGCATCGTCCGGCTCGCCACCCTCCGGTTCAGGCGCGAACTGCGCCCGCGCGACGGCTTCACCCTCGTCCTGATGCTGTGGCTGGCGTTTGCCGCTATGGCGGCGATGCCGATGTACCTGTATTTCCCGAATATGGGCTTTACCGACGCATTTTTTGAATCGATGTCGGGACTGACCACCACCGGCGCGACCGTCATCCCCCACGTCGACGGGCTCGCCCCCTCCGTCAACTTTTGGCGGCATATGCTCAACTGGCTGGGCGGGATGGGCATCATCGTCCTTGCCGTCGCCATCCTGCCTATGCTCGGCGTAGGCGGCACGCAGTTATTCAAAGCCGAAATCCCCGGCATTGACAAAGAAAGCAAAATGTCGCCGCGCATTTCCCAAGTGGCGAAAAAACTCTGGTTCGGCTACACCCTGATCACCATCCTCGCGGCAGCCTGCCTGCATTTTGCCGGGATGGGTTGGTTCGATGCCGTCTGTCACGCGCTGGCAACCCTCTCGCTGGGCGGGTTTTCCACCCACGATGCCAGCATAGCTTATTACAACTCCCCCCTCATCGAAGCAGTCATCATCGTTGTCACTATTTTCGGCGGCATCAATTTTGCCAGCCATTTCGCCGCCCTCAACAGCCGCAGCCTCAAAACCTATTGGAAAGACGAAGAATGCCGGACAATGCTGCTGCTGCTCTCCGGCAGCATCCTTGCCGCCGCCCTGTACCTGTGGCACACCGGCCATTACGCCGGCTTCATCGAATCCCTGCGCTACACCGCCTTCAACTTCGTCTCCATCGGATTGGCAAACGGGCTGTCCAACACCGACTTCGCACAATGGCCGCTCCTGATTTCCCTGTGGATGTTTTTTCTCGCCAACATCCTCGCCAGCTCCGGCTCGACCGGCGGCGGCATCAAAACCATACGCGCCCTCGTCCTGTTCAAATTCAGCCTGCGCGAAATGATGGTGCTGCTGCACCCCAAAGCCGTCCGCACCGTCAAAATCAGCGGCAAGGCCATACCCGACCGCCTCGCGCTGACCGTTATGTCCTTCATCTTCATCTACTTTATGACCGTCGTCCTCTTCAGCTTCCTGCTGATGGCGAGCGGTATGGAATTTACCACCGCCTTTACCGCCGTCATCGCCTGCATTACCAATTCCGGCCCCGGCCTGGGCGAAGTCGGGCCCGCCGGCAATTACGCCGGTTTGGACGTGATGCAGAAATGGATCTGCGTTACCGCCATGCTCTTGGGCAGGCTGGAAATCTTCACCGTCTTCATCCTCTTCACCCCTGCCTACTGGAAGAAATAAAAAATGCCGTCTGAAAACTTTTCAGACGGCATATTGTCCTTTAAAGAAGCGGAAGCTCTACAAAAGGAAAGAACTGTTTAAATTTATGATAAATCTCAGGATGTTTCTCTAAGGCTTTTAATGCTTTTTCTTTTGAAACGGGAGGGTCATAGACATCTATCCCCCTTAAGAAGGCAATGCCTGTTAATGCATTATCCTGATTTTTTGATAAGTTATTTTCGGGAACAAATCCTATAATATCAATTAGCTGGAATAGTGATTGAAGATCTATTAGATCAAAAAAATAATTTGGAATTTCATCTAAGTCCATTTCCCTTATGATTTTTTCGACCCACATTTTAAATTCGGTAATATTGATTGCTTGGCAATATATACTACCTAGGGCAAAATTTAAGTCAGTACTATTTTCTTTATAAATTTTCCACATAATTATCTTCTTTTGTTCATCGCTTTCCAACCGATACATCCTGTATCTTGATGATGATGCCAAGTGTAATTTGGTATTCTAGATTTTCCTTTACCGTCAAACATTTCTTTGGTTATCCGCTTTATATCAAAAATGCCGTCTGAAAGCCGAATATCGTTTCAGACGGCATTTTGACTGTTTAAAGTGGGGGCAGCTCTACAAACGGAAAGAAATGCTGAAACCTCTGATAAATTTCAGGATGTTTCTTTAAGGCTTTTAATGCTTTTTCTTTTGAAACGGGAGGGTCATAGACATCTATCCCCCTTAAGAAGGCAATGCCTGTTAATGCGTCATCTTGGTCTTTAGATAAGTCTGAATTCGGAACAAAATCCAAAATATTATAAATATCTCCTACTCCTTCTTTAAGATCAATTAAATCAAAAATATAAAAAGGTATATTATCAATAGGCATATCTAAGACAACCTTCTCCAACCATAATTTAAATTCTTGCCAATTAATTGCTGCCAATAATAAGCAATATGTTGCAAAACTTAAATCTTGACCTTGCTCTTTCGTAATTTTCCACATAATTATCTTCCTTTGCCGTCAAACGCTCTTTTAGTTATCCGCTTTATATCAAAAATGCCGTCTGAACAGCGAACGGTCTTTCAGACGGCATTTTGACTGTTTAAAGTGGGGGCAGCTCTACAAATGGAAAGAAATGCTGAAACTTCTGATAAATTTCAGGATGTTTCTTTAAGGCTTTTAATGCTTTTTCTTTTGAAACGGGAGGGTCATAGACATCTATCCCCCTTAAGAAGGCAATGCCTGTTAAGGCATTTCTTCTCAATTTTGATAAGCTGTAACTCGAAACAAAACCTATGATATTGTAAATATTATCAATTTCTTCATCCAAATCCGCCAAATCAAAAATATAAAAAGGGATGTCCTCAATGGGCATATCTCGGATTACTTGTTCAATCCATAACTTGAATTCATTTAAATCAATAGATTGAGAGAATAAGCATTTAATTGCAAATCCTAAATCATCACTATCCTCTTTTATGATTTTCCACATAATTATCTTCCTTTGCCGTCAAACGCTCTTTTAGTTACCCGCTTTATATCAAAAATACCGTCTGAAAGCCGAATATCGTTTCAGACGGCATTTTGACTGTTTAAAGCGGGGGCAGTTCTACAAACGGAAAGAAATGCCGAAACTTCTGATAAATTTCAGGATGTTTTTTTAAGGCTTTTAACGCCTTCTCCCTAGTAATCGGAATATCGTAAAACTCTTGATTCCGTATATAGGTAATGCCATATACGGCATCTTTTTCCTTTTTCGTCATACCGGTAGTTGGAACAAAGCCAATGATATTATATATATATAAAGAAGAATCTTCTGACTCCAAATAATCTATTAAATCTATCAAATACTTTGGGAAACTTTCGACAGGAACAGTTTTAACAATTCCATACAACCAGTCTAAAAATTCATCTTTATTGACTGCGTTGCATTCGTAACACAATATAGCAAATCCCAAATCATAACAATTGTCTCGTGTAAGCCCCAACATAATCATTTTCCTTTATCCATTGCTTCACCACCTATATGCCCTGTTTGCGTATGCTTTCTTTCGGATATTAACTGCATTCGTCCCGTATCCTGATGATGATGCCAAGTGTAATTTGGTATTTTAGATTCTCCTTTGCCGTCAAACGCTCTTTTAGTTATCCGCTTTATATCAAAAATGCCGTCTGAAAGCCGAATATCGTTTCAGACGGCATTTTGACTGTTTAAAGCGGGGGCAGTTCTACAAACGGAAAGAAATGCTGAAACTTCTGATAAATTTCAGGATATTTCTCTAAGGCTTTTAATGCTTTTTCTTTTGAGACGGGAGGGTCATAGACATCTATCCCCCTTAAGAAGGCAATGCCTGTTAAGGCATTTTTTTTCGATTTTGATAGGCTGGAACTCGGAGCAAAACCTACAATATTGCCAATATCGCCAATTCCTACATCGAAGTCCGCCAAGTCAAAAATATAAAAAGGGATGTCCTCGATGGGCATATCGCGTATTACTTGTTCAATCCATAACTTGAATTCATTTAAATCAATAGACTGAGAAAATAAGCATTTAATTGCAAATCCTAAATCATCACTATCCTCTTTTATGATTTTCCACATAGTTACTTTCCTTTACTCATCGCTCTCCAACCAATATGGCCGGTATCATGATGCAAGTCTTCATTAATCAATTGCATCCTTCCAGTGTCTTGATGATGATGCCAAGTGTAATCCGGTATTTTAGATTCTCCTTTTTCGATTGCCTTTAGTTGCTTTGTTGTAAAAGCAGAACTACGTACTTCTCCTCGTTTAATGGCTTCCGCCAAATCCTTGGTCGCCAGCCTCATTTGCCCTGTAGAATCCTTCAATCTGAACTCCTTGGTATTAATTCTCGTATCGTATTTTACGTCTTTTTCAAAATTCGGAAACCCTTTGCTGTCAAACGGCACTTTGGTCTTCGGATGGCGTTGGTCTGCCAGTTTGACATTTTTGCCGTTTGACGGCGGCACGGTTGAGGAGGTGATGTTTTCTTTGCCGTAACGCTGCTCCAAGTTTGAACGGATATTTCGGGAATGGTAAGGGGACGGGTATTTGGCGTATGCCGCATCGGCAAAATTGTTGCTGACGGCGGATTTCCCTTTCGACAATGCGATCGCGCCCATCTGCGACCGCTTGACAGGATGTGCCGTGATGTCGCCCAAGCCGTATTTTCCCCGAACAGCTCCAATCCCTTTGACGGGGATGACTGCCGTAAAGATATTGCTGACGGCTTCTATGCCTTGTGCGGCATTGGGGTTTTGGACTGCCCAATCGCGGATGGCTACTGCGGCATAGTCTTTGAGTTGCGCCATATCTGCCAAATCGTTGATGCGCGCCATCTTGTTTTCGGTGGAAAGCAGACCCAAGCCGTGCATAACAGCAATGTTTGAGCCTTCGCTTATACCCTGCACGGCATCGCCTGCGCCGACAATTTCTCCTGCCGCGCTGATGATGTTTTTGACGATATCTGCAGTGCCGTTGAAGGCTTCGGCGGCATTACCTGATCTGTCCAGCTCGGGGCTGTATCGGGTGGCGCGTTTGAATCCGTCGCCTACTCCTTGCGTCAGCATACCGCCGGCATTGTGCAAACGGTCGGCAAGCCGTTGTCCGGTGCTGCGGTTGTCGGTCAGGTTGAGGCGGATATTTTGGGCAACGCCTTTTATGTCGTAGCTGTATATATCCCTCGCGCCTTTGGGAGCGGGATAGCCGCCGCCCTGTGGCCCGTCATAGCCGTCGGCGGGATGGTGTTCGTATCCGTCCCAATGGATGCGGTAAAGGCTGAATCCGTCAACGGGACTACCGGCTTCATCAGAATCGGAATGTGAGGCATGGTTGTCGAAGGGGGAATGGACTTCGTGCCCGTGATCGGAAAAGCGGACGGTGTAGCCGATATTTCCTTTAATGGCCGCCTGTTGAATCATCAGGTTGCCCAACTGATGGCTTTGTATGTTTCCCAATCCGATATGGCCGCTGCGCTCGGCAAGCTCCCCCCTGCTGCCGAATAGGTGGTATTTCCCGTCGGGTTCGAAATGCTGACGGTCGAGAAGCTGCCGGATAAAAGGATCGTGTGCCAAATCTGAGGCGTGTGCATGCATCGGCAGGCACACTGCCAGTATGGACAGAATAAGGGATATTTTGCGGGAAATGCCCAATTTGATGTTCCTTAAGATGGTACGGAATGAAACTATAGTGGATTAAATTTAAACCAGTACGGCGTTGCCTCGCCTTAGCTCAAAGAGAACGATTCTCTAAGGTGCTGAAGCACCAAGTGAATCGGTTCCGTACTATTTGTACTGTCTGCGGCTTCGTCGCCTTGTCCTGATTTTTGTTAATCCACTATTAAGATAAAGAGATGCCGTCTGAACGGTTTTCAGACGGCATTTGAATGTCTGTCGCCGCGTACTCTACATCATAATCATACGGACGGCAAAAAAGCCGCTTTTGAAAGCGGCTTTCGAAATTTTTGGTCGGAGTGAAAGGATTCGAACCTTCGACCCCTTGCACCCCATGCAAGTGCGCTACCAGACTGCGCCACACTCCGACTCGATAAGTTTCGGATTATAGTTTCCGCCCGATGCTTTGGCAAGCATTAAAATCACAACCGCCCTTATCTTTTTGACATAACGGAAAATTTACCGGCAAACGCCGGCGCGTCCCGCCCGGGCAGAAAAGGATGCGGAAAAGGATAAACGCCATAACGTGCGGCGTTTGCTATAATCCGCCCCTTCATTACCTCAGCCCGCCGAAAGATGCCGATGGCAAAACCGCTCAAATATCCCGTCTCCGCACTGGTCGTACTCCATGACGGGGACGGCAGTATCCTCCTCATCGAACGCACGCATCCGAAAGGATTTTGGCAGTCGGTAACCGGCAGCCTCGAACCCGGGGAAACCGTTGCCCAAACGGCAAGGCGCGAAGTTTGGGAAGAAACCGGCATCCTGCTGGCGGAAGGACAGCTTCAAGACTGGCACGACAGCACGGTTTACGAAATCTACCACCACTGGCGGCACCGCTATCCAAAAGGCGTGTTTGAAAACCGCGAACACCTCTTCTCTGCCGAAATTCAGCGTGATACGCCCATCGTCCTGCAACCCGAAGAACATGTCTCCTACGGTTGGTTCGATATGGAAGAAGCGGCGGAAAAAGTGTTTTCCCCGTCCAATAGGCGCGCGATTTTGGAATTAGGCAGACGCTTGGGCAGGCTTTGAAAAATGCCGTCTGAAAAATGCCGTCTGAAAATATCCGGAACCCTTTTCAGACGGCATGACGGCGTTTCCATCAAACTTTTTGTTTGCTATACTCCTGCCGTTCAAATCCTCAGAAACAAAGGAAACCAAATGGCAGACTTCAACCAAATCCTGACCCCGGGCGACGTGGACGGCGGCATCATCAACGTTGTCAACGAAATCCCCGCCGGCAGCAACCACAAAATCGAATGGAACCGCAAACTGGCCGCATTCCAACTCGACCGCGTCGAACCCGCCATCTTCGCCAAACCGACCAACTACGGCTTTATTCCCCAAACATTAGACGAAGACGGCGACGAATTGGACGTGCTGCTCGTTACCGAACAACCTTTGGCAACCGGCGTATTCTTGGAAGCGCGCGTTATCGGCGTGATGAAATTCGTTGACGACGGCGAAGTAGACGACAAAATCGTCTGCGTCCCTGCCGACGACCGCAACAACGGCAACGCCTACAAAACTTTGGCAGATTTGCCGCAACAGCTCATCAAACAAATCGAGTTCCACTTCAACCACTACAAAGACCTGAAAAAAGCGGGTACGACCAAAGTCGAATCCTGGGGCGATGTGGAAGAAGCAAAAAAAGTCATCAAAGAATCCATCGAACGCTGGAACAAACAGGCATAACATCCGCCTTCCCATGCCGTCTGAACGCCGTTTCAGACGGCATTTTTCCAAGCTCTAGGGAATACCGTCCCAATCGGCTATAATCCGAACATACCGTTTCCGACCAAACGCCATGAACCGCCGAAAAATCTATCTGTTGTCTGTTGCCCTGTTCACACTGGCATTTATGCTGCTCGTTCTCTTGGGTGCTTATCTGCTGACCGTCGGCAGCAAAGCCTTCGCCGTCGCCTCCTTCCTTTTCGCATTCGGCGCGCTGTTCGGGCAAATCGGCGCACTCGCCCTCTACCTGCGGCACAAATCCCTACGCGCCGCCCAATCCGCCGCACAGGAAAACCGCTATGTCTGAAAAACCAGAAAAAATCGTTTTGGCAAGCGGCAATGTCGGCAAGCTCGAAGAATTCGGCAACTTATTCAAACCATACAGCATTACCGTATTGCCGCAATCCGAATTCGGCATACCCGAATGTCCCGAACCCTATCCCACCTTTGTCGAAAACGCGCTGGCAAAAGCACGCCATGCCGCCAAATACAGCGGGCTGCCCGCACTCGCCGACGACAGCGGCATCTGTGCCGCCGCCCTAAACGGCGCGCCGGGCATCCATTCCGCACGCTACGCCGGCGACAATCCCAAATCCGATACCGCCAACAACCTGAAACTTGCCGCCGAACTTGCCGGCAAAGCCGACAAAAGCTGTTCTTATGTCTGCGTATTGGTTTTTGTCCGCCATAAAGACGACCCGCGCCCGATTATCGCCGAAGGTGTGTGGCACGGACAATGGCACGGCACGCCGCTCGGGCAAAACGGTTTCGGTTACGACCCGTATTTTTATCTGCCCGAACACGGCAAAACCGCCGCCGAATTGGATTCGGAGGTCAAAAACCGCGAAAGCCACCGCGCGCAGGCACTCGCCGATTTAATTCGCAAACTCGCCCTTTAAACATCAAAACAATACAAAGGAAAAAGAATGAAACCGATAAAAAAAGCAGTCTTCCCCGTCGCAGGGATGGGAACCCGCTTCCTGCCCGCCACCAAGGCCAGCCCGAAAGAAATGCTGCCCATCGTCGACAAGCCGCTGATCCAATACGCCGTGGAAGAAGCCGTGGAAGCCGGCTGTACGGAAATGGTGTTTGTAACCGGACGCAACAAACGCAGCATCGAAGACCATTTCGACAAGGCATACGAACTCGAAACCGAGTTGGAAATGCGCCATAAAGACAAACTTCTGGAACACGTCCGCAACATCCTGCCGCCAAACATTACCTGCCTCTACATCCGTCAGGCGGAAGCACTGGGATTGGGACACGCCGTCTTGTGCGCCCGCGCCGCCATCGGCGACGAACCCTTCGCCGTGATTTTGGCTGACGACTTAATCGATGCGCCCAAAGGCGCGCTCAAACAAATGGTCGAAGTGTACGGGCGCAGCGGTAACAGCATTTTGGGCGTAGAAACCGTCGAACCGTCGCAAACCGGCTCATACGGCATCGTCGAAACCGAACAGCTCAAACAGTTCCAACGCATTACCGGCATTGTCGAAAAACCCAAGCCCGAAGACGCGCCCTCCAACCTTGCCGTCGTCGGACGCTACATCCTCACCCCGCGCATTTTCGACTTACTGACCGGACTGCCTCGCGGCGCGGGCAACGAAATCCAGCTTACAGACGGCATCGCCAAGCTGCTCGATCACGAATTTGTCCTGGCGCACCCCTTTGAAGGCACACGCTACGACTGCGGCAGCAAACTGGGCTACCTCGAAGCCACCGTCGCCTACGGCCTGAAACACCCCGAAACCGGCGAACCCTTCCGCCGCCTTTTGGAAAAATACCGTACCGAATAACCACATCAAGGAATCCTTATGCACGACAAAACCTGGTCCGGACGCTTCAACGAACCCGTTTCCGAACTCGTCAAACAATACACCGCCTCCATCGGTTTCGACCAACGCCTTGCCGAATGGGACATCCAAGGCTCGCTCGCCCACGCGCAGATGCTGAAAGAAACCGGCGTGTTGGACGAAGGCGATTTGGCGGACATCCGCCGGGGTATGGCGGAAATCCTCGAAGAAATCCGCAGCGGCAAAATCGAATGGTCGTCCGATTTGGAAGATGTCCATATGAACATCGAACGCCGCCTGACCGACAAAATCGGCGACGCGGGCAAACGCCTGCACACCGGCCGCAGCCGCAACGACCAAGTCGCCACCGACATCCGCCTGTGGCTGCGCGACCAGATTACCGTTATCCAAAACCTGATTCAAAGCCTTCAGACGGCATTGCTGGATTTGGCGGAACAAAACGCCGAAACCGTTATGCCCGGCTTTACCCACCTGCAAGTCGCCCAGCCTGTCAGCTTCGGACACCACATGCTCGCCTACGTCGAAATGCTCGGACGCGATTTCGAACGCATGACCGACTGTCGCAAACGCGTCAACCGTATGCCCCTCGGTGCTGCCGCACTGGCGGGGCATGATTATGCTCAAAGCGATGAGCAACATCATCTATGCAACCGCCCCGCATATCAACCGCCTCCTGCGCGAGATGTTCGGCACGCGCGGACGAGCGTATTTTGTGAAAAACGGCACGATGGCGGCGCG